>NZ_JFAN01000015.1:0-118356 GCF_006408855.1 Bifidobacterium sp. UTBIF-68
TTTTATTATGTGATTACCTGTGTTTGCAACGGAGGACACTATGAGCGAACAGTACGATATCGCTATCATCGGCGCGGGACCGGGAGGCTATTCCACAGCATTGCGAGCCGCTGAACTTGGCAAGAAGGTGGCTCTGATCGAACGGGACGCCACCGTCGGCGGCACCTGCCTCAACCGGGGATGCATACCATCCAAAGCGCTGATCACGGCCACACATACCATCGATACCGTGCATCGCGCAGCCGAGCTCGGCGTTCAAGCCACGGTCGACGGCATCGACTTCGGCAAACTGCACGATTACAGGCGGCATATCGTCGACACGATGGTGCAGGGGCTGTCGGGATTGCTGGCGCATAGAGGCATCACCGTATACCGTGGATTCGCTACGTTCTCTGCGGACGAGACCGACGCCGGCGGGCGGCATATCGTGCATATCGCTCCGGCCCCGCAACAGAACGAGGTCATCGTCTACCATAAAGCCAATGTCCCGAAGCCTGCCGGTACGGCACTGGACCTGAGCGTGACCGACATCGTGATCGCCACCGGCGCACGCCCGCGCCCCCTGCCCGGCAACCCGTTTGGCGGGGCGCTGATCGATTCCACGCAGGCATTGGAAGCCAACGAGTTCCCCTCGTCTGCGGTCATCATCGGCGCCGGCGCGGTGGCTTTGGAGTTCGCCTCCATGTGGAATGCCGCCGGATCAGACATCACTTTGCTCATCCGCAAGGATCGCGTGCTGTCAGCATGGGACCGTCGCGCCGGAGTGACGCTCACCCGCGAACTCAAGCGTCATGGCATCAAGGTCATCACCCATTCCGCCGTGACCCATGTGGACGTCGGCGTGAACCTCGGCGCCACAGTGCATTACACCATCCAAGGAGAAGACGGCGAGCACAGCGTTTGGGGCGAAGTCGCGCTGGCGGCCATCGGACGCGACCCCATCACCGATGCCTCGTGGGGCGTCGCCCTCACCGATGCCGGACTTGTCTCCACCGACGCATTCGGCCATACCGATAAACCCGGCATCTGGGCGGTGGGAGATGTCACCGAAGGCCATGCCCTGGCGCATCGCGCATTCGAACAGGGACTGGTCATCGCTGAGACGATCGCGGGACGACATGTCAAGCCGGTGGAGGAGGACACCATACCCCAGGTGGTGTTCTCCTCACCGGAAGCCGCCTGTGTGGGACTGACCCTGGACGAGGCGCAGGCCCGGGAGGATCTTGTGGAGGTCAAGGAAACCGCCTATCCCATGCTCTCGAACGCCCGCATGCTGATGCGGGGCACGGCGGGATCGATGACCATCGTCTCAGGATGCGACCAGTCGGTGCCGGATGTGCCCCGCATCCTGGGCGTGCATATTGTGTCTCCACTGGCCTCGGACCTCATCGCGGAGGCAGAACAGCTTGTCGGCAACCATATTCCGTTGAGCGAAGCCGCCCGGCTGATCCACCCCCACCCCACGTTCAGCGAGACGCTCGGCGAGGCGCTTCTCAAAGCGGACGGCCGCCCTCTGCACACGCGCTGAAACCGGACCAGCGCACCTGATACAGTTATTTGCCAGTGTGTTCGTTTGCAAAAGCATGCAGTAAAGGAAAAAGTGATGGCGGACAAGGAAGCAAAGCCCAAAAAGCAAAGCACAATCAAGCAGATCATCCAGATCTACAAGTACACGGCGAAGGAAGACAAGGCACTGCCCTGGCTTGAGGCCGGTTCTTTCCTGCTGCCGGTGATCGTGATGGTCATCATCGGATTGATCTTCAAGTGGACATGGCTCACCTGGATCTTCCTGATGATCACCGCAGTGATGCTGGGTCTGCTGCTCGCCACGATGATGCTGACCCGTCGTGCCGACGCCGTGGGATACAAGCAGATCGACGGCAAGCCAGGTGCCGCCATCAGCGTGCTGAGCAACATGAGCAAGGCAGGCTTCGACTTCCCGCAGGAACCGGTGTGGATCGATCCGAAGACCAAGGACGCCATCTGGCGCGGCACGTCGATGAATGGCATCTATCTGATCGGCGAGGGCGATTATGGCCGGGTCATGCGCGCCATGAACCGTCAGGAGCGTGAGATCAAGGGCGTCACCGCCGGCTCCTCCATCCCGGTGTATCGTATCGCCGTGGGCCACGGCCCCAAGCAGGTGCCGCTGGACAAGCTGCGCAACGCCGTGACCAAGGCCAAGACGTATGAGCCCACTGACCACAAGAACCCGCTGATCGCGAAGATCCATCCCCGCCGTCGTTTCCTGCTGACCAAATCCGAGATCGCCACGCTGAACGATCGTCTGCGCACTCTGCAGCTGAAGGCCGGATACGGCGTGCCGAAGGGCATCGACCCTTACCACCCGCAGAAGGTGTCCCGTCGCGCGATGCGCGGACGCTGATCACGGTTCGACCACCAGACGATAACGAGGAAGCCTCCTTGGATCCCATGCCGGATTCAAGGAGGCTTCCTCGTTATTCTTCTTATCGTCATACGAATTCGGAACTGTCCACGTTGCGGACTGTCTCGGCCATTGCACAAGGTCCTTCGTTTCCGATTCGTAATGATGTTTCGTTGGAATACCGCGCTTGAACGTCAATAGGCCATAGTCACGAAACATTCTCGTAACCCAAGTTTCGAGCTCGCGAAACGCACGATTTTACGATGTATATCGTTACGTTTCACACGAAAGGAGCGGTCCCGTGACCGAACTCAAGTCCAAGGAAGACGCCGAGGCCCTTATCAATAAGGAAGGCATCGAGTATGTCTCCGTTCGTTTCACCGATCTGATCGGCGTTCAGCAGCACTTCACCGTACCGGCAAGCGAGTTCCTGAAGGACGCCTTCACCGAAGGCATGCCGTTCGATGGTTCGTCCGTCCAGGGCTTCCAGGCCATCAACGAGTCCGATATGAAGCTGGTTCCGGATATCACGACCGCCTTCGTCGACCCGTTCCGCAAGCACAAGACCCTCGACGTGGCCTTCTCCATCGTCGACCCGCTGACCGACGAGCCTTACTCCCGCGACCCCCGTCAGGTCGCCGGCAAGGCCGAGGCCTACCTCAAGTCCACCGGCATCGCCGACACCGCGTCCTTCGCCCCTGAGGCCGAGTTCTTCATCTTCGACAAGGTGCGCTTCGAGAACTCCATGCAGCGTTCCTTCTACGAGGTCGACTCCATTGAGGCCCCGTGGAACTCCGGCGTGGACACCGAAGAGGACGGCACCCCGAACATCGGCTTCAAGAACCGCGTCAAGCGCGGCTACTTCCCGGTTCCCCCGATCGACCACAGCCAGGACCTGCGCGACGACATGGTCGCCAACCTGCAGAAGGTCGGCCTGATCCTCGAGCGCTCCCACCACGAGGTGGCCGGCGCGGGCCAGCAGGAGATCAACTACCGCTTCAACACCCTACAGCACGCAGGTGACGACCTGATGAAGTACAAGTACGTGGTCCACGAGACCGCAGCCCTGGCCGGCAAGTCCGTGACCTTCATGCCGAAGCCGATCGCAGGCGACAACGGCACCGGCATGCACTGCCACCAGTCCCTGTGGAAGGACGGCAAGCCACTGTTCTACGATGAGAAGGGTTACGCCGGCCTGTCCGATCTGGCCCGCTGGTACATCGGCGGCCTCATCAAGCACTCCTCCTCCGTGCTGGCCTTCACCAACCCGTCCCTGAACTCCTACCACCGTCTGGTTCCGGGCTTCGAGGCTCCGGTCAACCTGGTGTACTCCGCCCGCAACCGTTCCGCCGCCATCCGTATTCCGCTGGCCGGCACCTCCCCGGCTGCCAAGCGTATCGAGTTCCGCGCCCCGGATCCGTCCTGCAACCCGTTCCTGGCCTTCTCCGCCCAGCTGATGGCTGGTCTGGACGGCATCCTGAACCACATCGAGCCTCCGGAGCCGGTCGACAAGGACCTCTACGAGCTGCCTCCGGAAGAGCACGCCGGCATCAAGCAGGTGCCGAGCTCCTTGGCCGAGGCCATGGACGCCCTGGAAGAGGACCACGACTTCCTCACCGCCGGCGACGTGTTCACCGATGACCTCATCGAGACCTGGATTGGCCTCAAGCGCGACGAGATCGATCAGGCCCGCCTGACCCCGACCCCGCTCGAGTACGAGCTCTACTACCACATCTGATTGTTGGCTGCATAGCCTGACAATGAGCTAGTAGCGCAATACGGAAAAGCCCAGCTGCATCATGCGGCTGGGCTTTTCCGTATTGCTGCCCGATGAAGGCATTCGGTACAGGGGAACGCTATAATGCCGCGGTGGAAGAGGGGCGTATATCTCATGTCTGATCAGAAGAACAGTGGAGCGGCGGTCAAGGCCGCACTACTTGCCAATGTCGGTGTCGCCTGTGCCAAGTTCGCGGCGGCGGCGTTCACCGGATCGTCATCCATGTTCTCGGAATCCGTGCACTCGGTGGCAGATTGCGCGAATGAACTGGTGCTGATGGTGGGCGATAAGGCATCCGACCATAAATCCCGTGGCGATCACCCGTTCGGGCTTCACCGCGTGAAGTATCTCGCCAGTTTCATTGTGGCTACGCTGCTGTTCTTCGTCGGCGGCGTGTTCGCGGTCTCTCAGGCGGCGGGCAAACTAGGCGCGCTCATCGAAGGCACAGCGTCCCGTGATGCGAACTCGGTTGAACTCATCGCCGCGCTGGTGGTGGTCGGCGTCTCCGCATGTCTTGAAGGGTATGGTCTGCACACCTCCGTCCATGAGGCTCGCGGGCGTATGAAACGCGTCAAGGTGGAAGATGATTCGCTGATTGGTTTCTGGCGTCGCACCAAGTCCGCCGAATTGGCTTCGGTCATGATGGAGGATACGCTGGCCCTGATTGGTCTGGCATTCGCAGGACTTGGCATCGGACTGTCGATAGTGACCGGCGACGAACTCTATGATGCGATTGGCGGCATGCTCGTCGGTCTGGTGCTGGTCTGCGGTTCGGCTGCGCTGGCGTTCAAATCCGGCTCGCTGCTGGTGGGCGAAAGCCTTGACCCCAGCACGCGAGCAATGGTGGTCAAGGCCGTGGAGGATACCGCCGGCGTCGACCGGCTCATCAACATGCAGGCCATCCACATGGATGAGGATTCCGTGCTGCTATGCCTCAAAGTGGAGACGTCGAAGCTCGACCGTGATTTCGACGTGCAGACCGTCGACAAGATCGAGACCAACATCCGCACGGCGATGCCTTGGTATATCTGGGAAATCTACGTGGAGCCGGACATCTGGCGGGCGCAGCACTAGCGTCTTGCGTCAGAAGTTCGTTGACAAAATGACTACCCCTCAGTCGACTTCGTCGACAGCTCCCCTGACAAGGGGAGCCAGAAATACAGTAATGAGTTTCTGACGCAGAACACAAGCGTTCCTCATGAGGGCTTTGGTGATGAGTCTGACGACCCCCCCTCAGCTACGCATCAGCTGATTGGCCAGCGAACGGAAGGTGGCACCAATGCCGTCAGCGCGCAGTGCGCCATCGGCATCCAACACCGCGGGTCGGCCGGATTCGCCGATTTCACGCACCTCGGGTTCCAGCGGCAGTTGTGCCATCAACGGCACATCGTATCCCAACGCTTCGGTGAGCTGTTCGCTGACCCGTTGACCTCCACCTTCGCCGAAAATGCGCAGCTTCTCGCCGTTGTGCTCGTAGTAGCTCATGTTCTCCACCACGCCGCGTACCTTCATCGGTACCTGCAACGCCACCAAGCCGGAACGCACGGCGATATCGGATGCGGACGGCTGCGGTGTGGTGACCACGACCAGCTCCGCGTTCGGCAGCGCCTGAGCCACGGATATCGCCATGTCACCGGTGCCGGGTGCCAGATCGAGCAACAGCACGTCCGGCTGACCCCACCACACATCAGACAGGAACTGTTCCAGCGAGCGCTGCAGACGCGGGCCTCGCCAGAGGATGGCGCGATCCGCGCCCGCGAACATGCCGATGGAAATGAGTTTGACGCCCCACGCGGTGACCGGCATCAGCATGCCGTTCAGGTTCGTCGGCTGGGTGTGCGCGCCGAACAGCTTTGGCAGCGAGAAACCGTAGATATCGGCATCAATGGCGGCGGTGTCATAGCCCAATGCCGCGAATGTGGCGGCAAGGTTCGCCGTCACCGACGATTTGCCGACGCCTCCCTTGCCCGATGCGATGGCGAAGATGCGAGTCTTGACCCCGGGCTTGCTGAACGGGTTCTGCTTGCGTTCGGCTTTCAGGTCGGCCACCAGATCGTCGAGCTTGTCCCGGCTCATCGAAGAGACCTCGATATGAGGTGTGAGTTTGGCATCCGGATAGGAGGCCACCGCACCGTTGATCTGATTGGTGATGGTCTCTGAGAGCGGACAGCCCTCCACGGTGAGCTCCACATGCACGGTGACGTCGTAGTCGCCTTCCGCATCGTTCGCAGACGGGGTTGCGTCGATGGCCGCAATCATGCCCAAATCGGTGACCGATCGTCCTAATTCCGGGTCGATCACACGGCTAAGACGTTCGTATATCGCTGCTTCGATTGCACGGGTTTCGCTCATCAATCCTCCTTATCGCCGTCCACCAGAGTACCGTGCAATCGGCCGGCATGCTAGGGTCTTGATGTGATACTTTCACGTGGAAAGGAGCAATGATGCCTCTTATCCTGCAGATAGTGCTCAGTGAGGTGATTCTCATCGGCATCGGCGGCTTTCTGTTATGGAAGCCCGAACTTGTCTTCAAGCTTAAGCATTATCTCGATGTCAAAGGCGGGGAGCCGACCGACTTCTACACGGGCAACGTGCGGCTGCTCGGCACGATTACGCTGGCAGCCGCGATCGTGTTCCCGGTGATCATGCTCGCATTGCGCGACTGACAGGCGATGCCTCACCTCGTTCAGCACTGACCTCGCCGGTTTCCAGAAGCTGGGCGAATTGGGCTTCATTCAGCATCGGAATGCCGAGCTCCTCCGCCTTGGCTGCCTTGGAGCCGGCGTTCGCGCCGACCACCACGTAATCCGTCTTCTTGCTCACCGAACCTGCGGCCTTGCCGCCACGCTCAAGAATCGCCTCTTTGGCGGAATCGCGCGAGTAGCCCTCCAAGGAGCCGGTGACCACCACGGTCTTGCCGGCCAGCGTCTGCGGCAACGTGCTTTGTTCTGCGGCAGCCACACCGACACCTGCCGCGGTCCACGCGCGCAAGGTCTCCCCACGCCAGTCACCGGGCTCGCGGGCGGCGGCGAACCAGTTCACCACGGATTCGGCGATTTCCGGTCCCACGCCGTCGATTTGCGTCAGATCGTCCACGCTCGCGGCGGCTATGGCATCCAGCGACCCCAAAGCCGAGGCGATCAGACGTGCGGTGGGCGGGCCGAGTCGGCGAATGGACAGCGCGACCAGCACACGCCACAAATCGGCATGACGGGCCTTGTCCATCTCATCGAGCATCTTGCGGGTGTTCTCGCCCGGTCGAATGTACACCGGCACGTCGGTTTCGCCGGCGCGGGTCCGCTTATGGTCCACGCGTACGATCACGGCGTCGGCGGGTACGTCGTAATCCGGGTAGGCGGTCACCGTGATATCAGCAGCATCCGATTCCCCGCGCGCGGCCAGCTGCTTGGCGGTGAGCTTTTTCGCGGGAGTCGGCGCTGTCCAGAACGCCGGCACCTGATGCCACAGTCCCGAGCCGCCCACGCGTTTGCGGGTTCGCTTCTTCTTGCCGTCGCCGTCAACGGTTTCCCGGACTTCGACAATCGCCGCCTCGCGCCAGACGCGTATGTCCTTGAGATCGTCGGCAGCAAGCGCGAACAGTCCCGCCTCGTTGGACAACACCGGCGTCTGTTCGGTCGGCAGTTCCAATCCTTCCACCGGCTCGTACGGTTCGGGTTCCTCCCCGGGCTTCACGACGATTTCGGTGATGTTCGGCGCATACGTGTCCACGGAACCGGGGCGGTTCTCCTCCGGGTTCGTCAACGCCAAGGCCGACTGCTCTCCCAGATGCTCGATGTCGAAGGCTTTGCGTGACGCCAGGGAGATTACGCGTTCGGTCAGCTGTGCAGGGCAGCTTTCCACATTCGGGCACCGGATGTCCTTGTCGCCTTCCTTGGCCGGAGCCAGTCTGGCCCCGCAGGACGGGCAGTATTCCGGCATCACGAATTCACGCAGCTCCCCTTCGCGGCCCTTGCGCCGCTCCAGCACCGGACCGACCAGCTCGGGGATCACATCGCCGGCCTTGCGCACCACGACGGTGTCGCCGATGAGAATGCCTTTGCGCTTGACTTCATACGCATTGTGCAACGTGGTGCGGGCCACGGTGGAGCCCGCCACGTATACAGGCTTCAGGACGGCGACCGGCGTAACACGGCCTGTACGCCCGACCTGCACGACGATGTCCTTCAGCTCGGTGTTCACCTCTTCAGGCGGATATTTGTAGGCGATGGCCCAACGCGGCGCACGTGATGTGGCACCCAAAGTATGCTGCAAGGCCAGATCATCGACTTTGACGACGATGCCATCGAGCGCATGCTCGATATCGCCGCGATGCTCGCCGTAGTAGTCGATCATGTCGAGGACCTGCGTAAATGAGGTCACCGAACGATTGTGCGGCGAGACCGGTACGCCCCACTGTTGGTACAGTTCATAGGCCTGCGACTGGTCGGCCACCACGTCATGCGTGCCTCGCGGATGGTCGGGTCCCCAAGTGAGTTGTCCCAAACCATGTGCATAGAAGCTGAGACGCCGTGTGGCCGTGATACGTGGATCCTTCTGGCGCAGGGAACCGGCAGCGGCGTTGCGGGGGTTGGCGAACGGGGCGCGTCCGGCATCCTCCTGCTCGCTGTTGAGCGTGTGGAAGTCATCCCAACGCATGAACACCTCGCCACGGATTTCCACGAAGTCCGGGATGTCCTCCTTGGGCCCTCCCAGATTGGCGGGGATGGAGCCGATGGTGCGTACGTTCAGGGTGATGTCCTCGCCGGTCACGCCGTCGCCGCGTGTCAGCCCCTGTTCCAATACGCCGTTGCGGTAGATGAGATTCAGGGCAAGACCGTCGATCTTGACCTCGCAGCTCATCGGCAACGGCTTGCCTTCAGGCCAGTCGAGGTCGCGGATCACCGAATCGTACCAGTCCCTGAGCTCTTCGATGGAGAATACGTCATCGAGGCTCATCATGCGGCTGGGATGACGCACGGAGGCAAAGTCATTGGAGAACGTACCGCCGACGCGATGGGTGGGCGACTGAGGATTGTCCAACGCGGGGAAGCCCGCCTCGAGCCGTTCGAGCGTACGCATGCGAGCATCGTAGGCGGCATCGGAGCTGACCGGCGCATCATCGATGTAATAGGCGATCTGGTCGGCTTCCACCCATGCAGCCACACGCGCCCACAGGCGCGCCGCGGCTTCGGAGCTCAACGTGTTCACATCGAGCCGGTCGAGCCGCATCGCATCGTCATCGGTGGGCTGCAAAGCCGTAATCCATTGCTCCGAGCCAGGCGCGAAACGCGCTGCGCCCTCGTCGGGCTTCACCTCGGCGGTCCCGCCATCATCGAAATCCCATGCCAACTGTTCAGTGCTCATAACCGCCTATCCTAGCCGAGCATGAGGAACCACAGCATTGTCCGCAAAGCAAGCCCGACGAAGCAATCCGAATTGATACGGAGCTTGTGGGTGGTGGGAGGCACCTCCCGACCGTAGGCTTGGCCGAACGGCCTTGAGCGTGTCGGGAAGCGTATTCCGTACCCGTCAGCGGCCAACATGCAGGACATGGGCCGCAATCCAGATACGGGGGATCCGTCAGGTGGTCAGGGAACGCAGGTATTGCGCCTGGATGACGTCGATGTCGCCGTCGCCTCCGGCATTCATGCGAGCCACCGCCACAGACAGTGTCCGCGCCGGCACGAACATGCCTTCATCCACGCAGACACGGGCGGCATCACGCACGATATCCCCTACTTCCACATGCGGCCAGACCGGCAGATCATGCGATGCAAGCACATAGGAGGCCTCATCCACCGATTCGGGCACGTTGATGCATTGCGAATCGGCACGTGCCACAAGCTCCTGCAATTCGCCTTCCAGACTGCTGATGGCACCCGGAGCGATGTGATCGCTGAGGATATAGGCCGCAGCCGCCGTTTCGAAGTGGTCCAGCATCCACTCGCAATAGGCGAAACGGTAGTAGGCGAACGCGGCATCATCGCGGTCCAAGGCCACGCGAAGCGCATTGAGGCAGGCGGCGCGGGCGGAATCCCAATCCTCGCTGCGCGCCAGTTGGATGGCGAGCTTGAGATGGGAAAGCGGATATGCGGGAGCGTAGGCGACCATGCGGTTGAGATGCGGTATGGCGGCTTTGGCGCCCTTGATCTGACTGAGCACGTCGGCCAATTCCATATGCGCATAGAACAGGTTGTCCGGAATCAGCATGGTTCGCTCATCCCGTGTGGCGAACAGCCGGTTGTATACCACGCGCTCGGCATAGGAGTTGAAATACCGCGGCACACCTGCACCGGAGGTGAAGAGCTGATCCATACGGGCCACGGCCGCCTCCGAAGTCTCAATGGCCTGATCAGCCTGACCGGAGAACAGCAGATCCCGGGCGTGAAGACGCGCCTTGTCGAGTTCATCGGCGAGTGTGAACGTCAGATCCGGGGTGTCTCGTCCGTCAATCAGCGCGCTGGTCACCTCGGAGGACCGTCCGGTCAGTTCCGGATCGCATATGCTCTCGATGAGACCCACGGCACGCTGCGCCTTGCTGACGGAATCCAGTTCCCGGTTCTGAGCCAACGCATGGAATTCGTTCACCGCGCGCTGCAGCATGTCCACACGTTGGATCGCCAGACCATCGCTGCTGGCCGCGCCAAGCACCTGGGCCACAGCGGGGTCGAAAACCCGTTCGGTGAGTTCGGGCTCCTCTTGGGAGCCGCGCGGCGAAAAACGTCTGTCGGCAAGGTCGAAATCCGCATTGATGGGCTTCAGGCCGCCTTCACCGTCCACGTCCATCACAGCGCCGAACATGCGATAGGTGTCCTGCGGATGGTCGAGACCATCCGTGTGGAGACGCCGCAGGAACGCGTCGCGGCTCAATGTGACGGTGACCATGTTGCGCACGGTGGGATTCCTGCGCAGGGCGTTCATCGGGTCATCGTCCATATCGGCGTCGTCACCGGCGTTCCCATCATCGTCAGCTCCCAGACCGAAGGACATATCGTCAATCTCGACGCCTCGCATCAGGTCCTCGAACTGGGAGTCGATGGATTGTCCATCGGACTGGTGCTGCCCCTCGTCCTGACCATCAGCGGCATCGCCCTCATGCGCATCATGTCCGAAAGACTCCTCATGGGCGATGGGTCGCGTCGGGTCACCGTGGAAATCACCGTCTTTGGGGTCCGCCTTGGAACCGGAACGACCCAAGTCGCCGCTGCGCAGATGCTCGAATGCGCGCAACGCCTCGCTCATCATCTGTTCGATGGCGCTGTCCTGCTCGGTGATGGCCTCTTCCAATCCGATGGAGTCGATGTGCAACGACACCTGTTTGACCGCCGGGCTGGCTCCAAAGCTCAGTGCCGCCATCATCAGGCCGACGCGCAGATTGTAGGCCACGCTCATCGCGGCACGCTCGGTACTGGACAAGGTGCGCCAGGCATGGCTGATCTCGTCATAACGGCTGTTGGGCATCATCGACGTGCCGGCCGTGGTAAAGCCGATGGCCACCTCGCCTGATTCCAGACATGAGCGGAATTCCACATCAAAGCGGTAGGGCAGGCGAAGCCGACGCAACAGCGTGGCCATTGCCTGGCGATACACCCATTCGCTGGGCTTGCTGGCAGACCCATGTGCGTCCTGTCGACCATCCGAGGCGATTCTGGGATCGGGGAATTGCTCGCGGATCCTCCGGGCGGTGTGGCCGGCGATATCCACCAGCTTGAGCACGGCTTGACGCTCGTCGGCGCCTTCGAACGGATCGAGAGCCATGATCGCAGGATTCTCGATGAGCTTCATATCGATCTGCGCCGCCTCCGCGCGAGTCACCGTATCCTCGGTAAGCGTGCGCCCTAGCGAGGAATTGCGCTCCAACCATGCACTGACGGCGGCGAAACGATTCAGATTGCCTTCGATCTTCAACGCCTTCAATGCCTGTGCGAATGCGAGAGACTTGTCCCAGGTGAAGAAGTAACTGTTCGAATAGCTGGACGTATACAGGTGCAAGGCTTCGGCGCCATGCACGGCTTCAAGCCCCTCAAGCTTGTCCAATGCTCCGGCCTCGCGCATCAGATCGGCGAAGTGGTCCTCCAATCCGGAGGCTCTCATGCCGTGGGCGCGCGCAGCCAGCGTATCACGCACGGAGCGCCGGATGGCGCCAATCGGCGCCTCACGGTTCAGACGGCGGAAGATGTTGCCGGATCCGAAGCCAATCAGCAGTCCGTTGATCTGCGGCAGCATATATGCGGCGAAGAACGCGATGGCCACCGCATCGCGGTATTCGAGATTATGACGCATCTCAGACGGCAGATTGGCTCGCATCTGTTCCAGCGTGTACCGATTATCGGTTTTCAGCCAGGATGCCAGCCAGGTCATGCGTCCGGTATCGTCCCTGCCTATGACGCCGCCCGCCACGGCCTTCACCGGTTTCCCGTTCCTGCGGCGCAGCGCCCGCTCGAGCGCGCGCATACCGTCCATCGCTCCGCGTTGCACGTTCTCATCCAAGCCCAGACGTTCCCCGTCCGGCAGCGTGACGTTCTTCTCCTTGCCGAACATGAACCGCGGTTGCATATCCTGCACATCCATGTCGGGGTCGGAACCCACGAATACACGGCCGTGCGTATCGGCGAACGCCACCTGGGCGAAATGATCACGGTCGGGGAAAATACCCAGTGAGAAGCCCCGTCCTCGCGTGGAAGGCAGCTGCGCCCATCCCAGCACCAGATGTTCCGGCACATTCTCCAAGGCAGGGAACGTGTGGCGCTTGACCACCGGGGAAATCGTGACCGCATGGCGAATCAGCTCATCGATGACGCTGCCTTCACGCTCGCTGTTTTCCCGCAGTGCGTCACCGAATGGATTCGTTCCGGCCTTCTTCGGCTTTGCCAAGCCCAAATCGGCGGCGAACGCATTCATCGAATCCATGATTTCCCCCAGCAGGGACTTGCGCGACTGGTTCCTGTGATTCGACATACGATTTGGCATGATTCTCATTCTCTCCTGTTTGCCCGACATAAAGCTTATAGAATAATGGCGTGCATTCCATGGACCTTTCCTCAGCAGCCAGCCCCACGACGCACCATTCGCAGCCGTCGCATATCGCGTCAAGGCTTCGCCGCATCCTGCTTCCCATCATGGCGGTGGCCATGGTGATGCTCGCCTTGGAGTGCATAGTGTTCAATATGCCGTTCTGGCGCACGCTTGGCGCAAGCACCGACACCAACGCCGTGCATAACGCGCTCGGCAGCGGCTTGACCCGAAGCAGCGACGGCATGCTGACTGTGACCGATCCCACCAACGCCTATCTGGAATTGACTGCGGACGGCACGTCGGATTTCCTCCGCATCGATACGGTCGATGCGGCCACCATCAGCTCCGTACGGGACAAGACCCTCAGGCAATCCCATTCCCAGGGGGATACGGAACTCGCCATGCCCTCCTCCACCGTGCATGTTCGCGTGGATATCGGTGATACGACCGGACGCATGCAGTCAATCAGCCCCAGCTCCACACGCAGCCATTATGTCAAGGCAGTCGGCGCGGGCCTGGTCCGTGTCTGGATCCAAGAGGAGCGCGGCGCCGTGATACCGGTGAGCGATGCGCGTGCGAACGTGAAAGTGCCGTTTGCCTTCAACTGGATACGTGTCGGAGTCATGGCACTGCTGTCGGCCCTGGTGGCGCTGTGGAGGCCGGGGTCGAGGCTGTGGCGCATCGAACTGAATCCCGCCAGTGTCCGGCAGCGTCTGGCATTCGCAGCGGTGATGGCTATTCCGACGATAGCTCTGGGCTGGTCGATCATTGCGCAGATCATCTACGCTTCGCCAATGGTGTTCCATACCGCAGGCGGATACACCTACGATTATGACCAGTACGCGCATGTGGCGGATTCCCTGATTGCCGGCCGTCCATGGCTGGATCTAGACGTGCCCAGCGAACTTGCGCAGGCCGAGCAGCCGTATGATGTGCCGACCCGTCTCAAACTGCTGAGCGACGGAGTCAGCCCGATCTACTGGGATTATGCGTTCCATGACGGACACTGGTATTCCTACTTCGGTGTGGTTCCGGCTGCAGTGCTGTTCGCCCCGTATCGCCTCATTACCGGGCGAATGCTGTCCACCGGAGCCGCCGAACAGTTCCTGATGCTGCTGTTCATCATCTTCTTCTCGATGCTGATGATCCGCACGATTCACCGTGTGATGCCGCGAACCTCTCTGGCTGCGGCATCACTGACCACGGTCTCCGGTCTGCTGGGAGCACAGACGGGATATCTGGTGTACCGCACGAATTTCTATCAGGTGCCGTTCGCCGCATCACTGGCATTGACATCGCTCGGACTATGGTTCTGGCTCGGTGCCGAGACTTCCGCACGGCCGGTGCTGTCCGTCGACCGCTGGCGTGCCGGTGACACGGCGCCGCTGTCGTTGCCGCGACTGGCTGCCGGAGCCTTGTGCATTGCCGCGAACTTCGGCTGCCGTCCGACGTTCACCCTTGCCGCGCTACTGGCGTTCCCGCTGTTCTGGCCGCAGATCCGGGCCGTGATCGGCGAGCTGCGGCACCATCGCATCAGTGTGGCCAAGGCGTTGCGCGCTCCCCTTGCCATGCTGGTTCCCGCCATTGCGGTCGTGGCCCCTCTTATGGCGTGGAACCATGCGAGGTTCGGCTCATTGTTCAACTTCGGCAACGCGTATCAGTTCACCGTGTCCGATATGACGCGGTACACCACGCCCATGGCGGACATGCCATCGTCCATATGGTATTACCTGTTCCTGCCCTTGCGATTCGTTCCGCAGTTCCCCTGGCTTGCCATCTCCCCCGCTCCCATGCCCGTGTGGGGATACTACGAGGTGATGGTCGGCGCGTTGTTCACCGCCACGCCTGTGATGCTGCTCGCCGTATTGCTGCCATATATGAACAATCTCGAGATGCATGGTCTGCGGCCCTGGCTCATCGGCTGCCCGATGCTGGCTTGCGGACTTATCGTGTTCGACGCCTATGTCGGCGGTCTTGGTTGGCGTTACAGCGCCGATTTCGGCTGGCTGTTCGCGTTGGCCTCGATACCTGCGACGTTATGGCTGGTCAATGGCAGGGAGCCCAGCCACTCCTTGGCGGGGGCGAACGACGCCGCTTCGGGCGACGGCATCGCCCATGTGACGCCTTGGCGTTGGCTGATGCGCTGGACTGTATTGCTGTTGACACTGTTCACGCTGTCCATCGCAGTGCTCAGCTGTTTCGTACTGGCACGCGATGATGCGCTGATCAACAACAATCCGACGGTGTGGCACGACGTGGCCTCATGGTTCTCCCTGCTGTGACCCATTGCCCTGCGGCCAGCCGGCACACCGGACGCCTACTCCTGCTGTTTGGCGGCCTCGTACTTGCCCCGAATCAGATGCTCATAGAAGGCCACCGCATCGTTCGGCGTGCCGTCGAACACAATACTGTGATCGTCCACGACGAGTACGCGGTCGATCGCGTATTCGGGCCGGCGAATCATATCGGTGTCATGTGTGGCGAACACCACCTGCTTGTCATAGCTGAACAGCGCCTTGGCCACATGCGCGGTGCCGACTTCATCCAGCCCTTTGCTGGGCTCGTCCGCCACGATGGCACTGGGCTCGAAGCTCAATGCGGCGGCTATGGCCAGCAGATGGCGCTTCAGGGAATCGAGCTCGCTGGCCTTCGCCCGCGAGACCTGCGCCAGATCGAAATGGGCGAACAGATTGCCGATGCGCGCCTGCCGCTCCCCTTCGGGGATCTTGTGCTTCTTCAAAGCCTCCGATACCGCTTCGGCGATGTTCTTCGCACGGTAGAAGCTGTTCGGGATCTCCTCGCGGCGAACGATGCCGACCAGATCGTTGATGCGTTTGTCGTCTTTCTTCGACGTCGGATCAAGCCGCTCCTCGCCACCCTCGATCACGACGGCACCGGCCGTCGCCTTCAATGACCCATCGAGCAATCCCAGCAACGTGGATTTGCCGGCGCCATTGAGACCGATGACCGCCACGCGCCGCTCGCTGATGGTCAGCGTGGTAGGACCAAGCCCCAGCTGCCCGTCATCGTACGTATGAGCTGCGCCTTCAAGACGAAACGTCAATGATTGCGGACGCGGCAGTTCCTTGGACTTGAACAATGAGAATCCCATAGCACTTATTGTAATCCCCGCTCATCACCGGCAGCCGAAGCCGCCATACGACACCGCCCTCGAATGGTGTCCAGTGTCAGGTGTCCGGCGTCGCCGCATGATTCACTCCATGAAGCGTGCGGTGACGTCAAGTACCGCACGCACGTTGCGCTCGAATTCCGCGGGCTCAGGAAGCAGCGATATCGCCAGATACCCGTTGGACGTCATATCGAAGAAGTAGCCGGGCTGGCCGGTGATACGGCAGTCGGCGATGAGACGCAGCACCAATTCGTTTTCGTCGATGACCGAAGGCACACGCAGCAGCACATTCCATCCGCCTTCCGCACGAAGGACGTTCACCAGGCCATTCGGGTCGGCTTTCAGCATCTCATGCAGCCGGGCGAGATTGCCCCGCACCCGTTCGCGCACGCGCCCGGTCTGGACCGGCGCGGCCTCAAGCAGTGCCGGGATGCGTTCGGCGATGATATCGCTCATGGGCAGATAATCATCGGCGATGACATCCAGACGACGCTTCGCCTGTTCCACATCATCCTTGGGGCCGGATACCTGAATCCAGCCGACCTTGGCGTGGGGGGCGGCGAGCATCTTCGAGAATCCGTCCAGCGCGAACGTCAGCACACCTGACTCTCCCGCCAGCCGCGCGTTACCTGCGAACGGCTCAAGGCTGTAATCGAAGAACACCTCGTCGGCGATCAGCGCCACGCCATGTTTCACGCACAGTTTCACAATCTGCCGGCGCTCGTCCGGTTTGATGTACGAACCTGAGGGGTTGTTCGGATTGATCAACACCAGCGCTCGAATCCGGCTGCCGTGTTCACCGTCAAGCAATTCGGCGAGGGATGCGGTGTCCAGGAACCAGGAACCGTCGAACTGCAGCTGGTATTCGACCGTTTCCACCCCTTCAAGCCGGGCGATGGATTCGATGAGCGGATACCCGGGCTTGGGGGCGAGCACCGCGTCGCCGGGATCGCACAGCAGTTTGATCAGCCAGGAATACGCCTCGGATGTGGAACTCAGAATGTACAGGTCGTCTGCATCGACCCTCGGATAGCCCATATGGGCCTCATGCGACGCGGCATCCTCGGCATTGCGATCCGATAGGAACGCCGCCAAAGCCGTGCGCGCGGATTTCGGACCGCGCGGCTCAGCGGTGTACACGCTCGGCACCAGTGCCGGCGCCAACCCATGCCGCGTGGGATTGGAGTCATTGAGCTTGCCCAGCGTGACGCCGTCCGCCTTGGCCTTGGCTTCGGCCAACGCAATCGGATTCGGGTCACTGACATTCACGCGGGAGGAGAAATGCACGGTCATGCCTCTCCACCATAGAGCCTGGTATAGAATCCGGCCTGACCGTGCCACGCAAATGCATTCCCGGCGATTCTGCATTTGCGTGGCATGCGTGATTGCCACGCCAGCGCATTTTCAGCGATTTCGCACTCGTGTGGCACAACGTACATCACACAATCGGCGGAATTCCGCCATTCATATCATTCAGGGTGTTCAGTCACCTGCCACGCAAATGCAATTCAGACGAATCTGCATTTGCGTGGCACGTGGCAGTACGACTTACGCCTGCTTGGTGCTGGCGTAATAGGCTGCGCCGACGATGCCGGCCTGATTGCGCAGCTTGGCGGGCACGATCGGCGTCTTGATGTCCACGTAGGGCAGGAACTTCTCGCTGACGCGGCTCACGCCGCCGCCCACAGTGAACAGATCGGGATTGAAGTACTTCTCCATGAGACCGTAGTACTTGGTCAGTCTCTTGGCCCACTTCTTGTAACCCAGATCCTCGTTCTCGCGTATTGCGGAGGAAGCGTACTTCTCGGCATCCAAATGCTTGGCGCTCAGGATGATGTGTCCCAGCTCGGTGTTCGGGATCAGCTGACCGTTGTAGATCAGCGCGGTGCCGATGCCGGTGCCCAATGTGGTCGCGATGACCAGTCCTTCCTGACCTTTTGCGGCACCGTACTGCACCTCGGCAAGACCGGCGGCGTCAGCGTCGTTCACCACGACGACTGGACGTCCGCAGGCCTCGGAGAAGACCTCGGTGACGTCCACGCCAATCCAAGACTGGTCGAGATTGGCCATGAAGTCGAGCTTCTTGCCGGGCTTGATCGGGGCCGGGAAGGCGATGCCGACCGGTGCGGATGCCGGCACCTCGAAGTGGTCGAGCTGCTGCTTGACGATGGCTGCAACGGCCTGCGGAGTGGACACCTCGGGGGTGAGGATCTTCAGACGCGGCTCGGCGAAATCGCCTTTGACCAGATCCACCGGGGCGGCCTTGATACCGGAACCGCCAATGTCAACGCCAAACGCCTGTGCGGTTTCAATCATCGTTGACTTTCCTTTCCTGATACGTCGAATGGTTCGCCCTTAGTCTATCGCGCGCCTGAGCGCAAAGCCAAAGATCACGACCAGCTTTGCCTGACGTGCCGACGGATACGTGGTCAGTCGGCACCTCGAATCCGTGGACGCATGATGCACCCGGCGCTTCTGAGACACGACACGACGTGTCTCAGGCGTTGCGCACCTTACAAAAACCTGAACACGGGTGATAATGGAGCCATGGCAGAACATAACCAACTCATTGATGCGATCAATATCCGTACCGCAGTGCGCGCCTATGATGGCGAGCCGATCGACGACGATGCGGCACGACAGCTTGATATGACCCTGCAACCGGTCAACCTGCTCGGCAACGTGAACCTTCAGCTGGTGCTCAACCAGCCTAAGGTGTTCGAAGAAGCCAATGCTTCCGGGCATTTGACCGGAGCGGCGAACTACATTGCGATAGTGGCGCCGAAAGATGACGAGCAGGCGAAGGAGCGAGCCGGGTTCTACGCGGAACGTGCGGTGCTGACCGCGACGCTTCGCGGACTGGGCACGCTCTGGGTCGCCGGTTCCTGGGATAAGGCGGAGGCTGCCAAGCACTGCCGAATCGCCAAGGATGAGGCGCTGCTGCTCGCCGTGGTGATCGGCTATCCCAAGAACCGTCTGGCGTATCAGTCCATGACGTACGACGAGTTGTGCGAGCGTCAGCGCACCCATCGCGCTTCGAAGACCTATGAGCAGTTCACCGCCACGATGGATGACACGACTCGTGCTCAGGCTCCGGACTGGTTCAAAGCCGGCGTGGAGGCCGCGATGAAGGCGCCAAGTGCCATGAACCGGCAGCCGATCACCTTCTCCTATAATCCGGATGACGATACCGCCGCCGCGCATATCGACACCTCTGCCGGTGATGAGCACTATGCGCTCAATGATCTGGGCATCGCCAAGCTCCACTTCCAGATCGGTGCCGGTCAGGGACAGTGGGCGTGGGGTGACGGCGGGCTGTTCATCCACAAGTAGTTGACAGCCTCGCGCACGCAAGCCGGCTGGTGACTCCTCCGATTATGCCCGGGACGCGCGCGTCGCAATGCGCGCGTCCCGGGCATAATCCCACACAATACAGACCCTCAAATGTGGTTCTGGGCATAATCCCACGTCCAGGAAGCCACTTACGGCTTCCAATCCCTAGGATTATGCCCAGAACTTCGTATCTCACCCACCTATGCCCAGAACAATTGGCAGGAATATGCCCAGAACCAAATAAGCCAAGAAGGTCCGGGCAACACAACGTCATGCCAGCGGCGGCATGGGTTTCCAGTCGGGATCGTGGAGAAGCTTGCGGGAATCCCACCAACCCTGCGCGATCTTGACGAGACCGGTCCTCACATGTTCGCGGTCGACCATCACCAGGCGGATCACTTCCTTGATCGCCGTGAGCACCGTGCCGACACCGAAGATCAGCGGGTGGAAGTCACCGTGCACCATGAAGTATCGGGCCATATAGCCACGATTGCGCATGATGTGATAGCGGTTCATGTCCGACGTGGAGTTGAGCTGTCGCACGCCGGCGATATCCCAGTTGCCGATCTCGCGCGTACGGCGCAGGATCACATCCGGCACCACAATCGGATTGGTCACCTTGCTGGCGCGGTAGCCGTAGATCGTATCGTCCCAGTAGATGAAGAACCGCGGGTCGGGCAGGCCAATCGCCTTGACCACGCGACGGTTGAACAGGCCGCCCTCGAAGCAGAGCGTATCCATCACACGGTAACCGGCCGGGCCGAATGCGGCCGGGGCGATGGGATTCGGGATGCCGAGCGGCACGATGAAGTCATATTGCCAGTAGAACGGGCCTCCGTCATAGTCATAGCGGGACCCCTGAATCACTTCATGCCTTCCGGTCCACTTGGCGAGCTTGCCGATGGCGTCCGGAAGCACGGCGACGTCATCGTCCATCACCCAGAACCATTCGGCACCCAGCTCATACGCCTTCTTGACGCCTGCGGAGAAGCCGCCCGCGCCGCCCAGGTTCTCGGTCTGCGGGGCATACACCACACGTTCCTCGTTGCCGGACAGGTCGGCCACAGTGGTCCCCCACTGGCCAGTCACCTTGGCCGAGAGTTCATTGACCATATCCGCGGTCCGGTCGGAATGCTCGTTGTCCACGATCACGATGCGCCACGGAGCCTGCTCCAAAGCGAGAATCGAATCGAAGAGCACTTCGAGCAGCTGCTGGCGCTTGTATGTGGTGACAATCAATGCGAGTTTGTTGATGGTTCGCTGTACGGCATGCTTTTCACTCATGGGTTCCATTCTATGCACACTTGCTTCCATGCTCACACAGATAGTGTTCAGAGCTCCACTCGATGATGGCGATAGACGCCGATCAGCAAGGCGATCACGGCCAGTGCGATGGCCGCGATGGCGATAGACCTGACTGCCGAACCGGTGTCGGCTGGCGTTTCCGGTTTTGGTGCGGGCTTATTCGTCGGAGGTGTCACCGTACTCTGCTCGCTGAATTTGGGCTCGACGGTAACGTCCAGCAATGAGGCACCATTGTCGCTGCCGGGTACTGCCGCGAGAAATGGATCACAGTCATACGACGCATTGGCATCGGCCACGCCTGTACGCTCCACCAGATAGAGGCCAAGCGGCAATCCGGCGAAAAGCGCCTTGCCGTTTGCATTGGTGGTGGCGGACTGTGCATACAGATCGTGCTGTTTCACGTAAGCTGAAATCTTGGCAGCCGCGTCATGGTATTGCGATGAGGTGATGCTCCCCCAGTTCTGATCGAACTGTGTGAACGAGTCAAGCATATGGAAGTCCGCGATGTTCCCGTCATCGTCCAAGTCCACGGATGCCACGCGCACTATGGAATAGGTGTCGCCGGCGAGCGGTGCAGCATCGGCTTCACCGCGATCCCATACCGCATCGATGGTGAGGCTGCCTACGCTGGCTGCCTGTGCTTGCGGGGCGATGGCAGCAGTGGCGATTCCTGCAACCATCAGGGACAGGATGACGGCGAGACCGCTGATTGCACCGAGCATGCGCCGTGTCGCGATGCCCAAGCTGTTATGCATGTCTGCCATGTCTGGCCCGTCCTTTCCTGTGTGTTTCGTCTATGGTGGTGTCGTGGTAGGGTTCTGTACGTTGTTGTGCCGCCGACGCCGAGGTATTGCCGGCATTGTCATGAACGGCAGCCGCTGCACGACGCTGCGTTCGGTGTCGCCATATGGTCCATCCGGCGAGCAATGTGATAAGTCCGATGGATGGCAGTAGGTATTGCAGAGGGATATCCACACGGAACGTCGGCTTGGACTCCTCGGCCTGTTCGGGCGTGTAGGGGATGCGATGGGCACGCACGAGCAGTCGGTGCGTGTTCACCGCGTACGGTGTGCAGGTGATCAGAGTCACCAGGTCTTTGCCGGGTTCGATGGCGAGTTCCTTGGTGTCCGTGGGCAGTACTGTGGTGATCTTATCGACCTGATAGGCGTAGGTGTCTTTGAGGATCTTGATGTAGAAACGGTCGCCCTTCTTCATCAGATTCAGGTCGGTAAACAGTTTGGCCGTGGGCAGTCCACGATGGCCGGAAAGCGCCGCGTGCGTCGATTCGCCGCCGACCGGCAGTGAGGTCTGTTCAAGGTGGCCAATGCCGACTTGCAGCACTTTTTCCGCTGTGCCGTGGTAGATGGGCATGGTTTCCTTGAGCCGTGGGATGGTGATGTATCCCATCATGCCGTCGCCATCGAGATTCAACAGGCTGTTGTATTCCTTATTGACGGATTCGGTATTCACAGCCGATGCAAGCGCATCCGTAGCCTCGGCATTGCTCGAGGCCAGTTGTTCGTTATAGGCGTGCGCGGCAGCCAGCATCTGTTGATACTGCTCATCTGAGATGGATTGCGCGGCGGCATCATAGTTGGTGACCGCACGCGAAGCGTTCTTCATGACGAGGACATTGCTGATTGTCGGATAGAACAGGACAGACAGTCCTATCGCGATGACCAGCAGTGGCGCAATGCCGCGCAGCTTCTTCATGTGTTGTCCTATTGTCTTGGGGCTCTTCTCACTCCGCTTGCGCGGGACGGCTCCCCTCAACGAGGGGAGCCTGCGGTATTCCCACGATCAAAGAGCCCGTGACTGGCTCAGGCAGCGTGCTTGGAGGACTTGCGGTTGGACTTCACGTACCAGCCGGCGCCCAGAGCCACGATCAGCACGCCGAACACGGTGAACAGGGCTGTACCCATGCCACCGGTGGAGGGCAGCTCGAGACCCTTATTGTTCTGGACGGTGATGGTGGTATTGTCCTTAGCGTAGGCGTCACCGGACTTGTGGACACCCCATTCGGTCAGCTTGCCTTCTGCATCGTACTGGGCGGTGATAACCACCTCAATCGGAGCGGTGAGCTTGTTATAGCCCTGAGGAGCCTTGGTCTCCACGACCTTGTAGGTGCCTTCCTTGAGACCGGTGAAGTTCAGAGCGCCAGCGGCGTCGGTCTTGACATCCTCATCGGTGGCGGCTGTAGTATCGGCAGCGGTCTTCGGACGGAAGGTGTTGGTGTTGTCATTGACCTTCACCAGTTCGATCTTCGTGCCAGTGGAATCCTGCAGCTCGAACTGGGCGTCGGCGAGCTTCGTGTTCGAATCCTCGGCGTCAACCTTGTCGATGCCGAAGTTGAAGTCGTAGGTGTAGGTCTTGTCCTCCTGCGATTCACCGGTGCCACCTTCGATCGGGTCGTTGCTGTACTCGACCTTGGCGGTGTTGTCGTTGCCGGTACCGCCGACGACCGCATTCTCATTCAGGGTCGCGGAGTATTCGACGGTGATGGCCTTGCCTGCATCGTTCTGATGCAGATTGCGGAAGTCGATCATCTCGACGGTCAGAGTGGTCTTACCGGTGGTCTGGTCGACGGAATAGGTGGTGTTGTAATCGGTACCCTTGGTGAGAGTCGTGGTTCCGATCTTGACGACCGGCTCGAAGGCATCGCCCGCGGCATTCAGATTCAGCGTAAGGCCCTTGGACAGGGTATCGGAGAAGTTGAAGGTGTAGCCCTTGGTGTACTCGGCCATATCCGGCACGGTGGAGGCGAGCTTGAAGTTCACGGTGTCGCCGATCTGGGCGCTGTTGTGGTTATCGCCATCAACCGTCTTCTCCACGGTCGGATACGTGGACTTCAGTTCCTGCTCCACGGCGGTGTTGCTCTTCACATTGAGCAGGATGGCGTCGGTACCGCGCTTTTTCGTGGTATCGGTGGAGCCGCCCTGCGGGCTGACCACATAGTAGCCATACGGCAGGTTCTCGATTGTGGCAGTGTACTTGGCGCCATCAACGGCGGCAGTCGCAGTGTACTTGAGATTAGCACCGCTCAGAGTCGCATCGTTGGTCTTGGCCCAATCGGATGCCGTCTTGGCAAACGTAACCACAGCGGTATCATTCAGGCCGGAGACGTAGTCGTATGCCTTCTGATCGACATTGTCGTCAGTCACATCGGTCAGACCGAAGTCCGTGGCCTTGGCCTTGAAGAACGCATCCCAGCTGTCGATCAGCGCATAGCCGCCGTTGGTGGCCGTACCATTGTCCACGGCTTCCTTGTCATAGGTGAACATCTGGTAGGCGGTGACGGTCTTGCCGTTGAACTCCGCGCTGGAGCTGCTGATCTTGATCACGCCGTCAGAAGCATTCGCAGCATTGGCGGTGGTGGCTCCCAGGCCTGCGATGCCGAGCATCGTGGCCGCGGCAATCACGCCTGCCGCAAGCTTCCTGGTCAGTGAGTTCATCACTGGTTCCTTTCTTCTGTTGTTGCTTCCCGACCTTCTGTTTCGGGAAACGACGTTGGCTGATATTGGTTGGCCCGCAGCCGAAGCTGCGGGAAATCTTGCGATTATGCGGTTGCGTGGCGTCCACGTCGGCGAGGCGGCGTTGTTGTGCCGCTCGAATTCGCCCGGAGATACCATGCGGTACCGAGACCGAGCAACAGCAGACCGAACAGTACGAACCATGCCGTGCCTTGACCGCCGGTTTCCGGCAGAGGTACGGAGTTCGTCACCGTGGCCACATACTCCTTGTTGCCTTCGCCTGTGGTGTTGTTCGGATCTGCGGCGTATGACACCGAGACCGAGTAGCCGGCATCGGCAGGCGTCTTGCAGCCTTCCTTGGCATCGGCTCCGACCGATGTCGTGCATTGGGTGATATCGCCTGTGCCGAACATCATCCAGGTTTCGGAAACGGTGTACGTGTAGTAGTGCAGGTTGCCGGCATCGTCCTTGAAGGCCACCGGCAGACCGGTGATCTTCTTGCGCCACGTGCTGCTCCACAGAGCGCCGTCGGAGGAATCCAATACGACGGTCCAGCCATTCGGCTGTTCCACGGCATTGCAATCACCGTCGAAGCACTGAATGGAGTCCGGCGTCACCTTCTCCCCCGCGTCGTTGGTGTACGTTGCCGTGATCTTCAATGCGATGGCATCCGGTCGTGCCACACGGCCGTAATCCTTCCACACCTTCTGCAGGGTGAGGTCCACGGTCTGGCAACCATCCTTGCCGCAAGGGTCCTGGCCGTCATCCGGCTCGGGGGGTGAAGCCGCCGTTGTTGTCTTCGACTGCGGCATCGAGCATGAGCACGGCCTTGGCGTCGGACACGTACACGCCGAGCGGCGCGGCCTCGTTCTTGACGCCCGTGGACGACGTTCCAGTATTCGAGCCGCCCACATTGTTAGCCATCACGGCGTCCGTGTAGTCGGAGAACTGCTTGATTACGGTATTCTCAGCCAGATGAGCCACGTCATAACGGTTCAGGTTCAGCGTGAGCACGCCTGCGGTACCGCTCGCCGTACCATCAGCCTTTGTGGCATTGTCCATGTGCGATCCGTAAGTGAATTGCTTGCGTTCGGCAGTCAACGCATACGACCACGTCTCCGGCACATCACGATAGATGTGGTAGGTGTTGCCGTTGCCTTCGATACCATGCACAGTATTGAAGTCGTATACGGATTCGAGATTCGTCCTGCCGGAGAACGGACCGACCAGACCGGAAGCGCCACGAATCGTATCCGCATAAGTCATGTCGTTGTCTTCGAGCAGACCCTCGTCGTTCACGGCCACAAAGCCGCCTGCGTAACCGGTCGCGCCGGTACCGTCCGACCCTTGGGTGGCGTCTCCGCCGAACACGTCATAGCCGTCGGCGATGCCCTGCACCGAAGAGGTTGCGATCTTCGTGCGATTGGCTTTGATCAGCTGGGCGTTGATATTGCTGACGGAATCAGGGTCGACGCCATCCTTCGAGCAGCCGACGCTGATCTTGGAATCGCCAATGAAGATGTATGCGGTGTCTTCGGTGTCCGTGCCGGTCTTATCGAGGGCAACGCCGATCTTCAGCCCAAGCAGGTTGACATACAATGCATTGCCGTCGGTGAACAGCTCCAGATCGATGAACTTGGTCAATGGGCCGAACAACTGGTCCTTATAATGACTCAGATTGTTGCCGATATTCTCGATCTTTTCGACGTATAGGAGTTTGAGCAGCGGATTGATAATCCACTTGACCAGCAGATTCACCAGCGCGGAGTTCGCTTTGGCGTCCACCAGATACGCTTTCGTGGTCTGTCCGGCGAAACCGCCGGCGAGTTCGCCGCTCGATGCCTTCTTGAAATTGGTCACCGAACTGCCTGAGATGCGGGAAAGGTCGGCATAACCGGTGAAACCTGCGGCGATCTCCTCACCCTTGCGATGAGTGGCATCAGTCAACGATTCATCACGGCCATAGTCCTCACCGTTATGTGTAGCGGTGACGGTAAAGCCTGCGCTGATACCAGCAACCGAGGAATCCTCCACATGAGAACCCCAGATGTCCATAACGCCGGCGGTCAATCCGGCGAGTACGGAATCGGCGGCTGTCACCTTGTCGGCGCTCACTGTGCCTGACTTGCCGAGATGGCCGATGAAACCACCCGTGTAGTTCAGGCCGGTCACGCTATTGAGGTTGGTGACCGTGGACTTCTTCACCGAACCATTGATCAGGCCGCCGCCGAAGCCACCGGCCGCGCCGGTGAATCGCGTGCTATCGAGCATGCCATAGGTTTGGGCCGTATGCGCGTTGACCTGAATGCCATCCGGCACGCCGGCCACGCGACCGTCGTAGATGAACACGCGGAAGGCTTCCAGCACACCGATATTGCCGACCTTGAGCAGTTTCAGCACCAGGTTGGTGTCGTCACCCGTGCCGGCGGTGTTGCCGCCGACCGATGCCACGCTGGATACGTCGGCCAGGCCGAAGAAGCCACCGGCGTATTGGCCGCCTTCTACGGCACGCAGGTCGGATACGGTTACTGCAGCGGGATCCTTGGATACGTCCGCGGCGGTTCCTGTGCCCTTGGCCGAATCCTTGTCTCCGAGAATCGCAGCCTGCAACGAGCCGGCAAACCCGCCGGCATTGATGGCGTACTGTATATCGCCCTGTTCATCGGTGTAAGCACTCTCAACGGTATAACCCCAGTCGCTGCTGTCCGCGCTGACATGTGCACCGCGAATGGTCACCACGGTGGCCTGCAGCACATTGATCAGACCGCCAGGGTTGACGTCCTGAATGAGCTGGTCGATCACGCCCTGGAGGAATCCGCTGGATGCATTGGTATTCACGTCGGCAACCGAACCGGATGTGGCGATGCCCACATAACCGCCCACATTGTTGCGGCCGGAGACCTTACGCAGATTGGTCACATTCGCACCGGCAGCCGCACTCGCCTCGGTGCCATCGGCCAGCGTATTGCCATTGGCGTCGCGGTCGCCCCAGATCTGGGCACCGACCGCCAAACCGACATAGCCGCCGGCATTACCAGTGCCATGAGTGATATCCGTACCTGTGGCCTCGACCTTCATGCCCTTGCGGTAGCCATTCACGCTGGAGGATTTGGTGACAGGGACAAACACCTCGGCCACGCCAAGCAGCTGGGCCAAGCTCAGGTTCAGGCCCTTCTCCCCCAGCAGCTGCACGGAGCCGAACTGGGCCGCCGTACCGGATTCCATGGTGCCCGCGTAGCCGCCGGCCGCACGCATGGCGGACACGGCTTTCACGTCCAGCGACTGGCCATCGGTAATGGTGCCCGTACGCATCAGGCCGACATGACCTCCTGCTACGCCGGAATCCAGCAGATCGGCATCATTGGAGTATTCGCTGCGGCCTGCCACCACATTGAAACCATAGATGTATCCGTCAAGCTGACCAGTGGAGGTGATGGTGTCGGAGTTCTTGATGAGCTCTGCGAATTCCTTACCGTATGCGCCATTGATGCCTACGGCTTTCACCCATGCCTGCCACGTGTCGAGGTCGAGATTGCGCAAGGGGCCGGTGACTTCCGAATGCTCTTCGGTGGGATACGCCATCTTCAAGGCGCCCAGCAGATTGTTGACCTTGATCAGGCCGAACAGCAGGCTGAGATTGCCGGTTTCGGCGGTATCGGCCGATTCCATGAACCCGGTGAAGCCACCGGCGAGTTCTGCACCATACACCGAACGGATACGCGCGGCATATGCCTTGCGCTTGGGTCCGCTATACCCGTTGTCGTCGTTCTCGCTTTTCCAGCTGGAGCTGTTGTTGCCCCAGATGTGTCCGCCTTCATTGTGGCCCACGTAACCGCCAGCCATACCACGGCGAATGCCCGCTTCCGAAACGGCTTGCGCGCGAATCGCGGCACCACATGGCACCGCGTCCGTGGAGGAGTTGCGAATCGTCGGCACGAAGTCCTGCAATACGGACGCAAGAGCCTCATCGGTATCGACCAGTCCGGACAGTATCGAGGAATGCTCTCCAAGGATGTCCGCCGCATCGCCCGGCGCGATTCCACCGGCATAGCCACCTGCCGTGATCTGACCGATGATATAGGCGAAGTTATGGGAATTGGAATCCTGGATATGCCCGCCCATCACACGGCCGGCGAAACCGCCGGCTTCTCCAAGAGGATTATCCGCACTGCCTGGAGTGGCGGTGCCACCGCCGACAACCGTATTCTGTTCGCTTGTGTCGCTGGCGATGACCGAATAGCCGGCGGCGTCACCGGTCACGTCGGAGTGTTCGATGGTGGAGACCACCACCGAGAGCACGCTTGCCACACCGTCGAGCGTCAGGTTCTGGCCGAGCAGGCTCAGGCCATTGCCCACGGAGGCGGCGGAGCCGATGTCCATCTTGCCGATGTAGCCGCCGGCGTAACGCTTGCCGTCAATCGCATACGCGCTCTTGGCGGTATCGAAGTATGACGACCCGTCGGCACCTTCGAGAGCTTTCGGCTCGGTGACCTTGGTGTAGCGCAATTGCGTCACATTGGAATGAGAAACCTGCACGCCGGAGCCGTAGCCTATGAAACCGCCGGCGGAACCGGACTGCGCATCAGTCTGATCGAGACGGTCAGCGGAAACGACGAGGCCCGGGTTCTTCGGATCGCTGATGGCATTGCCGCTGGCATCGGCTGCTACCGTTGTCGCATCGCTTTTCACTGAGGCATACGAGATGTACGGCACGTAGCCTTGCACCAAATCCACCAGATTGTTCAACTGCACGGTGCCGAGTTTGCCGAGCAGACTGATGCCGCCCTTGCCGGCAGAGGCAAGCGCGCCGGATACCACCTTGCCGCCGAAGCCGCCTGCATATGCGCCGCCGGCAACATGGTCGAGATTGATGACCGCGGCGTAATCGTCTGCAGCGACACGCGTCTGAATAGCCTGCATCGCCATGTCTTCCAGTTCCTTGCTGGAGAACTGGTTGACTTTGCCGCTCTGCAGGTCGCCTGCAAAACCGCCAGCCGTATCGGCTTCCACATAGCCACCGTTCACGTAAGACACGGTGGTGTCCTTGTAGTCCGGGATCAGATACGGCACTGCGCCAAGCAGGTCGTCGATGGAGATGAGCGAACCGGTCAGCGGATTCTTCAGCGCATCCGAATCATCGGAATCGCTGACGGCTTCCGCCAGGCCACCGGTTGTTGAATAGCCGACGAAACCGCCGGCCATGCCGTCCGACATGGTGCTGTCTGCGATGACGGACTTGAGGTTCGCAACATGGCTTTCACGGGTTTTCGTGCTGTTCGCCTGACCGTAGAAACCGCCTGCGGCATAGGTGTTGGTTTCACCGTTGGTGTTGCTGCCTGTCGCCTGAACGGTGAAGCCGCTTGCGATGCCGGCCACATTGGACTGCGTCACTTCGACAGAGGAGTATTCGGCGACCGAAAGCAGACCGGACAGTTTGACCAGGCCGAGAAGGTTCAGGCTGTTCGCCCCAACGGTGTCTCCCGGGCCGGAAAAACCGATGAAACCGCCAGCTTCTCCCCGTGCTTCCACACTGGTTACTGCGCTCAGATTCGTGTTGGTGATATCACCACCGGTAGCGCAACCGATTGCACCGCCAGCCCGATAGTCGCCCGCCTTCACCGACCATCCGTCTTGAATGCCTTGCATGGTCACGTTGTCAACGGTGAATGGCGCGAATTGATCAAATTTCTGGAGCATGGTCAAGTCGCCGATTTTCACGACGCTGTTCAGCAAGCCGGCGACAGTGGTCGGCTGAAGATTGCCCGCAATGCCGCCTGCATATGAACCATCAGCCTGGATCGAACGCAACCCTTTGACGACAGTTGAACGCTGCTGCGGGATGGCACGTGAACTGTCGTATTTCCAGAATGACAGATCTGCGATACGTTCCTGAGTCGAATCGGCGATAATCGTGCCCGAGCCATCGCCTATAAGACCACCGGCGTAGTCACCCTGAGAGGTGACGGTGATGTCGCCGTCCATCTGCGCGCCAAGGACAACGGACGGATTGACCCCGGCGATGGTCAGCAAAGCGCCGGCGCCGTCGGGATTGGTGCCAAGCAGTTTGGTGAGGATAGTCGTGAGGTTTTTGACCAAAGAGGTATCGGAGAGCTTCTCATCCGAATCGGTGCCCGCTTCCAAACCCCAGCCGGCCGAAGCTCGACCGGTAAAACCGCCAGCATGGGATGCCGTAGCGACGACATTCACAGCTGCGCTCAAGGAATCATTGATCGCATAAGCATTCGCCAAGCGCCCTGCGAATCCGCCCGCATAGTTTTCTGCGGTAATCTCCACCAGGCCCTGGCCGCCGGTCACACTAAGGGACGACTCTTCGATGAGGCTTTGCGGGCGCAATGCGGAAAGAATCGTGATGCCCAATGATCCAAGCAGACCGCCGACTTCACCGTTGCGGCTCACGCCGACGAATCCACCTGCATACTTCCCGGCCTTCACGGAAAACGCGTTCTCACTGGTCACTGAGGATTGTTCAATGATCGCGCCGATCTGCGCACCGACGAATCCACCTGCATAATCCGAATCATCATTGCCGATCACAGTGTTCTGTTTGAAGTTCACCACATGCGAGTCGGAGATCTCCGGGTTGTAGTAGCCGACCGGCACCAAAGCGTTCAGGCCCAACGTGCTGCCGAGCAGCCAGTCGACAAGGTCGCCCAAGCCCAGAAATGGAATCACGTTCAGAATATCCGTGAGCACCGTAATGAGTGTGCCCAGCGACTCCGAAGCGATATCGTACCGGGTTGCACCCTCAACGTAGCCGGCGAATCCGCCGGTCATCCCTTTGACATTCGCGACAGTGGCGTCTGCGACCTCGCAACCGGTCACCTTGACATCACCATAGATACGACCTGCGAACGCACCGGTCGCGAAATTGGACGGGTTGTTCTTGTGCACGGTGAGCAGTTCATCCAGACCAAGGCCCAGTGGTTTGAGCAGCAAGCCGACCAACTTGAGCAGAGCAGATACCAGTGTCTCATCCACGTGAGCGACCGTGGCGTTGTTGCTCACGGTCACATCGTCAAGCTTCAGATTGGCGACCGTGACCGTGCCCAGGCTCTGCACACCACCTTTGTTGTTGCCGTTGTTCGTGATGCTCGAAGTGCTCGTGATCGACGCGAAGAAGCCGATGCCCTGCTGCTTGTCCACATCGAGGTTGCCTTCGGGCTGATTCACCACAACATGAGCGATAACCGGCTTAGCGGGGTTGTTCTTTACACCGGGGCCATCCGCATCAATCACATCGAATAGAGCGCCGGCTGTCGCGGCGTCGGCGACTACCGCGCCGAGCATGGTCCCGGAGAACATCAACGGTGACCAGTCCGTGCTGTTCTGATCAGCGGCATTACGGGACAGATCGATATCGCGGAAGATGATGTAGTTCCCATCCGAGGCGTAGCTCAAGCCGGTATTGGGGCCATATGTGCCGTCTGTCACGTCCAGACGATTGCCATGAGCGTCCTTGACGAAGTATTTGGTTCGAGTGGAACCAAGAATAAGGCTGAGACCGCCATCATGGTCATCGAAATTCTCGTCACGCAATGTATCGTTATCAGCCAAATCGGCATCACCGGCATACGCCACCGATTCATCGCCGGCATCCTGCCACTCAAGTTTTGGCAGCAGCACACTTCCTGTATTGACTACCTTCTGCGGAACCTGATAAACAGTGCCGCCAACGACCTTCTTGCCGGAACCTATGGCGCGCAACTGCTGCTCATTGCCGATCAAGATGTAGGTCTTACCGCCGATCTCCTTCGTGACCTGTCCTGCGTAGTCTCGGCCGCCTAACGTATCAGCGACCGCTCGCGCCGGCTCGGTCGCGCCGGAGGACCCAACGGCATCATCGGACGCAGCATTGTCGGCATTGTCGGTCTGGGCATGGTCGGCTTCGGTATCATCGGCCGACTGCGTATCGGCGGAATCATCGCCGGCATCCAGAATGGTCCTCGTGGTGAATGCGGAGTGCGCGTCAGAGGGGAACTGCCCGATCTCAGATATTTGAGAAGATGACGTTTGAGCAGTTGCAGTATCGTTGCCGTCACCTGATGTGCGTCGCAGTGTTTCCGCAGCGGACACGATGGTGGAATCCGTGACCACAGCACCATTGGAAATCACGGTGACTCCTGAAGAGGAGCCTGAAACCGCAGAACCTGCGGAAGTCTGACCATAAGCAGCTGGGATTGCGCAGGTGAGCGTCATTGCGGAAACCAATACACCGGCAATGACTCGAATACCCGTTGGGGCGTGCTTCGCACCCCCCGCCTTCGCGGAACCCTTGGACCTAGAAACAACCGGTCCTACGCGCATCTTCTCACCTCTCCCTACGGCGCAGTGAACGATTCGTGAAATTACACCGAATAATTACCCCCCCCGGACTTAATAATTGGGCATAGGCGACTGAACTGTCTCAATACACGATGCAGAAACGAACAATCACCGTGATGGTGCGAACACTGCACAATGGCGTGATTACTGGGTTTCCGACCCGGCATCAACCGAAAACGAACAGTATCGAACTGTATCGTTATCGCTCACAGCAACAAAAAATGAACATATGAAACAATGCCCGCAACGTAGACACGCCGACATTTCGGGGGGTGCTTCCCCCCTGTTTTCGTATCGCTATCAGGCGAAATGAAACAGCGCTTGCATCTGTACGCCCTATGGCGTATGAATATTGGCTGTCAGTTTCAGGGAAGGTGCAATTCCTTACTGGCGGTGATGCCGCATCCGGGATTCATAACGGAAATGCAGGCGAGCCCGCGACCCGCGAAAGCGGCCGATTCGGTGAGAATCCGAAGCCAACGGTTACAGTCCGGATGGAAGAAACGAGGGCTCACATGAGCATTTCTTCGCGTATTCGCATGCAGGTTGTCCGTTCCGTCGCGCCTGAGGCGCAGGGGGCTGGTTCGGATTCAGGTTCCGCCGCCGGCGACGTCTCCAACGCCAAGCTCGGCTCGCATTCGACCGGTGTGGCCGATTCCGGCCGCTGGTCCACCAAGCGCATCGCCATGTACGCCTTGTTCGTGGCGTTGGCCATGGTCACCAGCTTCATCGAATTCCCGATCACCCCGGTCACATGGCTGAAGTACGACCCGTCCGGCATCGTATGCCTGATCGCCGGCTTCGCCTTCGGCCCCTCCGCAGCCGCGATCGTCTCCGTGCTCGGCTTCGTACCACATCTGTTCGCCGATCCGTGGGGCACGCTGATGGCGGTGCTCGTGGCGCTGTGCCTATCCGTGCCGGCTTCGTTCATCTACCGCGCGAACCGCACTCGCAAGGGCGCGCTTATCGGCATTCTGGTCGGCGCGGTGCTGGCCATTGTGGCCGCGCTCCTCGGCAACCTCGTGGTGACGCCGATCTACGCACATATGACGGTGCAGGCTGTGGCCGCGATGATCCTGCCGATCCTGCTGCCGTTCAACGTGGCCAAGATGGCGATCCACGCTGTGGTGACCTTCCTGATCTACAAGCCGATCTCCAACCTGCTCGCCAAGCAGCAGTGAATCCACGCTCCGTTTGATGCGTCATGAGCCGCAATAGCCCGTGGCGCATCAAACTGTATATGAAGGCCCCAGGAAGTGATTCATGAGCGATAGCCACTCCCCGGACATGTCACCCATCGCCGAATTGCGCCATGTCCGATTCAGTTACGACCATGGCGCCACATGGGCGCTGGATGATGTATCCCTGACCATTCAACCCGGGGAGCGAATCTGTCTGGTGGGTCCTAACGGTTCGGGCAAGTCCACGTTGGCTCGGCTGATTGCGGGATTGACCGCCCCAGACGGCGGTGACATCACCCTGTTGGGGCATCACGTGTTCGGCTCGGACTCCGGCCCGGATGCCGACGCCTATCGTGCGGCGCGCAGGGGCATCGGCATGGTGTTCCAGAACCCCGAGGATCAGATCGTCACCACCATCGTGGAGGATGACATCGCATTCGGACCGGAGAACCTCGGCATCCCCCGCGAAGACATCGGGATGCGCATAGCGAGAACGCTCGAATCCGTGGGCCTGTCCTCACACCGGGGTTCCGATCCGACCCGTATGAGCGGCGGGCAGCAGCAACGCACGGCCATCGCCGGCATGTTGGCCATGAATTCACGGATACTGGTGCTCGACGAGCCTACCGCCATGCTGGATGAGACGGCTCGTGGCGAGGTCATGGCCATCCTCGATACGCTGCAGACTCGGGGCACCACAATCATCCATGTGACGCATAGACCTATGGAGACCCTGCACGCCGACCGTGTAGTGCACATGGAAGGCGGCCATATCACGGCAATCGCGGCATCACACGATGCCGAACCACACGATGCCGAACCACATGGGACCGACGGCGCAGGCACTGTAGTCCCAGCTACTGCCGACATAACATGCCCCGACCCCGCCGTCGGTACCGTTGCCGCGGGGGCCGCACCGACCTCACCACTGCCGCTGCTGGGACAGAAGGAGCCCGCCGCAATGTCTCCGGCCATCCAAGTGCGGCATCTGAGCTACCGATATGGTTCCGGGCGGACCGTGATCAGAGACCTCTCCTTCCATATGGATGCCGGCAAGACCGTGGCGCTGATGGGTGCCAACGGTTCGGGCAAATCCACGTTGGCGCGCCTGCTGTGCGCGCTGGCCAAGCCTGTGGTCGGCAGCGTCGAAGTCGCCGGCGTTCCGGTCGCAAGTATGACGGCGACCGCATGCACACGACGCAACGGCAAGCCCCGTCTGGCGAACCGCAGGCAACTGGCGGAGCTGCGACGCCATGTCGGGTATGTGATGCAACACCCCGAACACCAGCTGTTCGCCGATACGGTGGCCGAGGACGTGGCCTATGGGCCACGCAACCAGGGGTTGGGCGAGTCCACTGTGCAGGAACGTGTGAAGCAGGCGTTGGAGATGCTGCACATCGCGCATCTGGCGGACCGCTCCCCCTTCGATCTTTCCGGAGGGCAGCAGCGTCTTGTCGCCATCGCTGGCGTGGTGGCGTGCCGGCCGGATGTGCTCATCATGGATGAGCCCACGGCAAGCCTTGACGTGCACGCCACTTCGAGGATACATGAGCTGATCCGCACCCTGAAGGCACAGGGGGTGACCATGCTGATCGTCACCCACGACCGTGCGGAAGCGTATGCACTGGCGGACCGAGTGGTGCGGATGCCCGACGCGCATGACGCCCCCATGGCATCGGATGGCGTCCGTCCCGATCTCGCGCAAGCTGGAACACACACTGCGACTTCGAGCGCGCAGGCCCCGTCGTCCGCCGGGCAATCGGCCATACAAGCCGTACACCCGACGTCAACCAAGCAATCGGTGATGCAGCGACTGGACCCCCGCGCGAAGATGGTCTGTTTCCTCGCCGCGATGTTCACCATGTTCGCAGTGAACACGCCGATTCAGCTTGGTTTGGGCATCGCCCTGACCTTGGGGATGATTGCCGCCGCACGCCTCAATCCCCTGCGTCTGATCGCCGCCATCCACCCGATTCTGGCATTGCTGGCGCTGATGAGCCTCGCCAACCTGGTGGTCGTGCGAACAGGACCCACGCTCGTGGCATGGGGACCGTTCAGCATCACCGGCGACGGCGTCACCATCGCCGTGCTGTACACCTGTCGTTTCGCATTGGTGATCATCATGGGTGCGATCTTCCTGAACACCACGACGCCGACCGCCATGACCGACGCCTTCGCGTCCTTGCTCAAACCGTTGCGGCACCTCGGCATACACACGCAGGAAATCGCTTTGGTGATGAGCCTGGCACTGCGCTTCATCCCCACATTGACCAGCGAGACCACATCGATCATCAACGCTCAGGCCGCACGCGGAGGCACAGTGGAAACCGGATCGCTCCCGCAGCGCGTCAAAGCGATGAGCGCAATCATCGTGCCCGTGTTCGCCGGCACCTTGCGCCATGCCGACAATCTCAGTCTGGCATTGGACGCGCGCTGCTATGAGGAGGGCATCACGCGCACGCATTGGCGAGTCTTCTCCCCGAGCTGGCGCGATGCGGCGTTCACGATGATAATCGTCTGCTATATCGCGGCGATCATCGCCATGAACATCCTCGCATGACCGGCCCGGCGGCTATGCTGTTGTGGTTACTTGACGTAAGGATGAACCCATGGCATTGACCAAGAAGCAAATCAAGCAGCTGCGCGCACTGTCCAACTCACTCAAGCCGTTGTTCTATGTAGGCAAGAACGATCTCACGGAAGCCGCCATCAAGCAGGCCGACGAGACCATCGAGGCGCATGAGCTGATGAAATGCGCCGTGCAGGACGGTTCCGGCATGACCGCCAAGGAGGCCGCCGCCGATCTCGCCGACCAGTTGGGTGCGGAAGTGGTGCAGTCCATCGGCAACCGCTTCGTCCTCTACCGCGCTTCACAGCGCGAGGATATCGAGCACATCAAGCTGGTGCGCGAATAAGCCTCGTATACGGTATTGCTGACACATCGGAAGGTCGGTGAGGGAAACCCACCGACCTTCCGATGTGTTCAGGGCGGTATCGCCTGTCACGCATCCTATTCGGGACGAAATATGAGAAGATGTGTATCAATGACGTATGCATCACAGCTCCATGCGACTTATGTGATGCCGCAGTTTCAAGAAGGGACCTGATGATGAGCAACGCACAACAACCGTACGACACGACCAATCCCGAACCCGACACTCCAGCGGAGAACACTCCCCAGGCTTCCCCATCGTCCGCACATGCTCCGGCCGCACCCGCCTATGGGCAATCGGAACAGACACCATATGCCCAGACGGAGCAACCGCAATACGCGCAACCACAGCAGCCGCAATACGCGCCTTACGGCCAGCCGACGGCGGCCCAGCCCAATCCGTATGCGCAACCCGCGAACCCATACACCCAGCCGCAGTATGGCGCACCGCAGTATGGCGCGCCGCAGCCCGCAGCCCCACAGTACGGCGCTCCGCAATATGGCACCCCACAATATGCAGCCCCACAGCCCGGGGCTCCGCAGTACGGGGCTCCACAGTATGGCGCTCCGCAGTACGGCGCCGGTTATTCCCAAAAATCCAAACTGGCCGCAGGGCTTCTCGGCATCTTCCTGGGCGGTCTGGGCGTGCACAACTTCTATCTGGGCAACACCGGCAAGGCCGTGGCTCAGCTGCTGCTCACCTTGGTCGGATGGGTGCTGTTGGGATTGGGACCCATCGCAGCCGCCGTCTGGGGACTGGTGGAGGGCATCCTGATTCTGACCAGCCAGTATGGTTCTCCATGGCATCGCGATGCCAATGGTCTGGAGCTTATTGACTAAGTGGTCAGCACTATATCCAATACGCCACCAAAACAAACAATGCAAATGTTCGCTTTTATACAAAAAGAACACCGAACGCCAGAAATCTCACACAACGCCCCAAAGCGGTTACCACCATATGAATTGTTCGTTAATCAGCCTAATTAAGCCGTTTTTGCTGCTATTCTAAGGAACCAGCACAAGCCAATGTGCCCATCCTTGCCCATCTGAGCAAGGATTGAAGATGTGCGTTTAACTACGTAATCGAACACCACATGCTATGGCATGCGCAGCTTCCGGCGAAAGGAACAATCATGGCGGAGCAGGAGAAAGTCATCATCGTAGACCCCGATCTGTTCAACAAGGATGCGGACACCAAGACATCCCACGGCAACGAGGTCGCCAAGAAGTTCGGCATCAGCGACCAGGCGCTGGACGAGGTCGAGTACTTCAAGCAGCAGCTCACCAACCACAACGCATGGGATCTGCCGTTCATGGGTTACGTGAACGAGGACGGCTACGGCTACGCCTACGTGCCGGATGCCGCCATCACCGAACACCCGTACTGGGATGCGCACAAGGCTTTCCTTGCGCTGCCTGAGGACGTGCAGACCGCTTTCGCCATCCGCATGCTGTTCACCCACCGTGAGGTGGATCGCTACGGTGCCGCCATGTTCCTGCACTACCAGCGCGGCTTCACCGTGAAGTTCGAGGGTACCGGCGCGAACCAGTGGTGATTGGCGCTTCCCGCCATCATCACGTAAAAGGGGTACGGACAACGACGTCCGCACCCCTTTGTTATGTCGCCACCGCCATTCATCGACAGGCGAGGTTGATGAACTCCTGATGGTGCGCGTAACGGGACACATTGTTCAACGCGATGCCGATGATGCGATCGCCCGTGGATTCCAGATGATTGCCTCCCGCCACGTGAGGGGTGATCAGGCATCGCGGCTCGCTCCACAGCGGGCTCGACTCGGGCAATGGCTCAGGTTCGGTGACATCCAGACCAGCACCCCAAATACGGTTCTCCCGCAATGCAGCGGCAAGCGCATCCGCATCGACGGCGTCTCCCCTACCGGCGTTGATCACAATGGCAGTGTCCTTGAGTTTTGCAAGACGTCTGGCATCTAGCAGATGATGGGTCTGGGGCGAATGCGGGACCGCGAGCGCCACCACATCGGCCAACGGCAGCAACGCATCCAAGCGCTCAAACCCGTACATCTTCTCCATGCCTTCCGCAGGCACCTCAGGATGACGGCGTACACCAAACGTGCGCATGCCCACTCCTTGTACCAGCCGTGCGAAATGCGAACCGATGTCCCCGGTGCCGATAATGAGCGCGATGCCACCCTGCGGGCTCAGCGCCCGCCCCACGTCTTCCCACCGACGGTCACGTTGGTTGGAGGCATACCGGTTGATGTTCCTCATCAGCGCCCACATCATGGCGAACATGTGCTCGGATACGCTCTGTCCATATGCGCCGCTGGCACTGGTGACCATGACGCCACGCGGCAATACGCCGGGCCGAAGATACGGATCCACTCCTGCACTGAATGTCTGCAGCCACTCGAGCCGTGCGTATCGCCCGACCTCGGACACCGGAATGTTGCCGATGACCGCAGTGGCCCGGTATTTCAGTTCGTCAGGAACCTCCACAGGCCAGACCATATCCCCACGATGTGCCTCACACCCCACAAACTGCTGCGGCACGTCCCGCGCGGCCTTGGCAAACGCCTGACGCTCGGATTCGTTCAGCGGCAGACAGTTGACTATCAGCTTATCCGTGTTCTCGATTCCCATATTCCAACAACCTAGGCGTCAGTACGGATATTGTGTCAACAATGCGCTTGCCTTGCGCCTGCGTCAGACCTTTATGGCCCCACGACGCGCACGGATGCGGAAGGCGGACGCCAGACACCCCCATCCGATCAGACAGATCACGATCATCACGGCGAAGGTCCATGCACCGCCCACTGCGGTGGCGTGCGCGAACCGTGGCGTTCCCTCGGCCCCGGCACCGGCCTGGGCCACGGTCAGCACGGTGGAGAACAGGGCTGTACCCGCTGCGCCGCCGAACTGCAGGCAGGTGTTGAAGATGGCGTTGCCGTCCGGACGGAACTCATGCGGCACTTCGGACAGGCCGCTGGTCATCACATTCGCATTGCCGATGGCGTAGAAGAAACCGAAGATGAAATAGAATCCAGCCAGCAGACCGGGCGTGAGATGCATGGAGAAGACCAGCATGAGTACCGGTCCCAGGATTGCGATGCCCAGTGGGATGAGAATCGGCTTGACCGCACCGAACCGGTCATAGAACCAACCGCCCACGGGCGCGCACACAGCACCGATCAACGCACCGGGCAGCACCAGCGAACCGGCCACGAAAGCGGACGTGCCGAGTGAGAGCTGCGACACATTGGTGATCACATAACCATAGCCGATGCCCACCAGCGGCAGCAGTAGATAAGCGACGGCATGGAGCAGCACGGCTGGGTCACGCAGGATACCCAGCCGCAGCAACGGGGAGAAGGCACGCTGGGAGGTCTTGGCGAACAGGATCAGGGAGCCAAGGCCCACGATGAGACTCACTACGGCGATGATGCCGGGCCTTGCGGTCACTCCCCCACTCACCGCCGCGCTCACTGCCACGCCGCCCTGATTCAGGGCGAGGACGAGTCCCACCAGCGCCAGGACGATCAGACACAGCTGGACCGGATCGAGATAGGCGTCTTCGGTGGGCGTGCGCTGTTCAATGCAGATGCAGCCGATCACCGCGGCGATGAGCATCAACGGCACCGCGCCAACGAAAATCGCACGCCACGGCAGCACACTGGTCACCGCGCCACCCACGGTCGGGCCGATAGCCGGGGCGACGGTGATCACCAGTGAACCCACGCCCATCAGACGGCCGATCTTGGAACGCGGCGACTGCTCGAGGATGATGTTGATCATCAGCGGCGTGGCGACGCCGGAGCCGACGCCTTGGATGATGCGGGCCAGAATCATGAGCGGGAACGCCTGCGCCACGATCATGATGAGCGACCCGGTGACGCCGAGCGCCACAGCGGCCAGGAAGATGGCCTTGAGTCGGAACCGGCGCTTGAGGAACGAGCTGATCGGCATTGAGGCCGCCACGGACAGCAGGTAGATCGTGGTGATCCACTGCACGGTTGCGGTGTCGACGTTGAATTCGCGCATCAATGCCGGGAAGAGCACGGTCATCACGGTTTCGGTGAGGATGCCGATGAAGGCCAGCGATCCCACGGCCACGATGGCGCCGATGAGTCGCGGTGGAATGCGCTCGCTGTCTGCGGAGTTCTGGACGACGGCGGAATCGGGCTGCCGCTGCGATTGGGACATGATAGGTCTCCTCTACATCATCATTGTGAAACGTCTGGAAGTCAGGTTTACCAACCGGCGTGTGCAGTGCTGTATTGCTGTGGTACAGATAGGAGCGAGTCGCTTCTCGCGCAAACGCATCCCGTTACCGCCATCAAGGAATATTAGGGCTCATGGCAGACTCGGGCATTGCCATCCGAACATCAACTCACCATCGCCACCCGTCCACACCGCAAGGATTCACGAAACGCTCCACATCATCTTGAATCTTGTGTACTTGACTCATTTGCGCCTAGACCTTGTTCTCCGGAACCTCCCCACCGCAAGAAATCCAACATAGAAAACCAATAGATTCCAAGGCCAAAACAATCGAGCCGCATATGACAAACGCCACAGCCAAACCATGGGATTACCAGATACCAAAAACGCTGTGGGGCGCGCCCCTGGGTTATGAACCCGGGAACGCGCCCCACAGTGCGATGAAAGGAAGATAAGGAGAAGAAAGAGGTGGCGGGTGATGCACCGGGCCACTGCCGTGACCAGGAATGACCTCGGAGAGGCCTGGATGGCACCCGCCTATTCAGTTATCGTTATTCAGTTTCCGATATTCAGTTGTCTTGCAGCGTCCTTAGGGAGACGGCCTTTCGGCCCGGTAGCGCGGGCTACGCTACTTTTTCTCCCCGACCGCCATCACGGCGCGCTGCAGCACCACGAAGACGAGGATCATGAGGCCGACCACGATGGTGGTCCATTCGGCCGGCACACCGAAGTCGGAGGTGAGCGGGTCGAGGATGGAGCGGACCAGAGCGCCGAGCACAGAGCCGAGCACGTAGCCGAAGCCACCGGTGATGATCGTACCGCCGATGACCACGGAGGCCACAGCGTCGAGCTCCCAGCCGACACCGACGGTGTTCTTGGCGGAACCGATGTTCGCGGTGTACACGATGGAGGCCAAGGCGGCAAGGATCGCGGAGGTCAGGTAGATGGTGTACTGGGTGCGCTTGACCGGCAGACCCATGAGCTCCGCGGAGGAGCGCGAGCCGCCGATGGCGTAGATGGTGCGACCGGTGCGGGTGTGATGCAGGAAGATGTATCCGTAGATTACAACAATCAGAGCGATGATCACGCCGACGTTGAAGGACAGATCGTTGGAGATCTTCGGGTTGTCGATGATCTTGATCTCGTTGGCGATGAACGCGAAGTTGTTGTTGTCCGGGAAGGTCAGCGAGTCGGTGGAGATGATGGAGGCGATACCACGGGCCAGGAACATCGTAGACAGGGTCGCGATGAACGGCTGCATGTTGAATTCCTCGATCAGAGTACCGGCCAGCAGACCGAACACGGCACCGATCAGGAGCATGACGACCATGACCAGGATGGCGGGTACACCTGCGTTCGCCAGCTTCAGGCCGACGACTGCGGTGATGGCCACGATGGCGCCGACGGACAGATCGATGCCGCCGGTCAGAATCGGCAGTGTCATGGCCACAGCCAGAATGATCAGGTATGCGTGGTCGATGAACAGGGAGGAGATGAAGCCCAGTCGGATATAGGTGCCGAACAGTGCCTGTCCCATGATGATCATCAGCAGGAAGATCACGACGGCCGCGAGGGTCGGGATCATCTGACGATCGAGCTTGAAGCCCTTCTTGGGAGCCTTTACCTTGTTTGCCGTAGCTGTTGTCATGCTGCCACCGCCTTAGCTTGAGCCTTGAGCGCGCGCTTACGCTTCATTGCCGCACCCAGGTTGTGAATCTTGGGAGCCTGCATCACGCAGATCACAATCACGACGACGGCGAAGAAGGCCGGGGTTGCTTCGGCGTTGATGCCGAGGGTGATGATGGTCTTGCGGATCATGGCGATAATCACAGCGCCGACAGCGGAGCCGGCGAGGGAGAACTTGCCACCGAGCAGCGAGGTGCCGCCGATGACGACCGCCAGAATGGCGTACATTTCGAGGTCCTGACCGGTCTTGACCACGTCGACGCGCATCACGGATGCGGTGGCGAACAGACCTGCAATGGCCGCAAGGAAGCCGGACACGGCGTACACGAGGAAGAGGATCTTCTTCGGCTTGATACCGGTCATACGGGAGGCTTCCTGGTTGATGCCGACGGCCTCGATCATCATGCCCATTGCGGTCTTGCGGCACAGCAGGCCGACAAGAATCACAATGACGACGGCGATGACGAAGTTGGCGGGGATGCCCAGGATGAAGCCGTTGGCGATCCAGCGCAGCGGCTCGTTGCCGGCGACTGCGGAGGCATCGGTGTTCTCACCGGAGGTGATCACCTTGGCGATACCACGGCCTGCGAGCATCATGATCAACGTGGTGATGAACGGCTGGAGACCAAGCAGGGAGACCAGAGCGCCGTTGACGCAGCCGATGACCAGGCCGACGAGCAGGGCAATCAGGATAGACACCCACACGTTCACGCCATTGGACAGGGACTGCATGGCGGCGGCACCGGCCACCGCCATGACGGAGCCGACGGAAAGGTCGATGCCTGCGGTGGAGATGACCAGGGTCATGCCGGTGGCAATCATCAGGTATCGCGCGGATTCCTGAAGCATGGTAATCAGCGGGCCGGCCAGACCACCGGTGTTGGTGTTCCAGCTCAGAGCGAGGAAGTCATGCTGGAAGATGGTGCAGATGACAATCAGCAGGATGAATGCGACGACAGACCAGGTCAGGTTGTTGCTCAGCAGCTTCTTGACGAGGGCATTGCCCTCTTCCTTTGCCTTTTCAGCCATCTCACGCCTCCTTTCCGTTCACGTTGGTGTTGGCGATGGTTTCGACGATGGTCGCCTGGGAGACCGTGTCGCCGTTTTCGATTTCTGCGATCTTGTGGCGATCCTTGAGGACCTCGATGTCATCGGACAGGCGCACGACCTCTTCAAGCTCGGAGGAGATGAAGACGACGCCCATGCCCTTGGAGGCAAGGTCGAGGACGACCTGCTGGATTTCGGCCTTGGCGCCGATATCGATACCACGGGTCGGCTCGTCGAGGATGAGCAGTTCGGGGTGGGTGGCCAGCCAGCGGCCGATCAGCACCTTCTGCTGGTTACCACCGGAGAGGTTCTTGATCGGGCGATCAGGGTCGCGCGGACGAACGTTGAGTTCCTCCATGTACTTGTCCACGATCGCGTCCGCTTCCTTCTTCGGAATCGGGTTGAACATGCCACGGGTGGCCTGCAGGGCGATGAGCATGTTCTGGCGGACGGTCAGGTCGCCGATGATGCCCTCGTCACGACGGTTCTCGGTGGAGTAGGCGATCTTGTTCTTCAGGGCGGTGTACGGGTCGGAGATGTTGACCTTCTTGCCGTTGAACTCGTACGTGCCCGAATCCGGCTTGTCGGCGCCGTAGAGGAGACGGCCGAGCTCGGTACGGCCGGAGCCCAGCAGGCCGGCGAAGCCGACAACCTCGCCCTTGTAGATGTCCAGGTCAACCGGGTTGATGGTGCCCTTCTTGCCCAGGCCCTTGACCTCGAGCAGCGGCTTCTCACCGGGCTCGATCTCGCGGCGGGACTTCTTGGCGCCGATCTGGCTCAGCTCGGCGGCGGACTTGCCGATCATCATGCCGATGAGCTCGTCGCGCGGGGTGTCCTTGGTCATGACCTCCTTGATGAACTTGCCGTTACGCAGGATGGTCAGGCGGTCGGTGATCTCGTAGATCTGGTCGAGGAAGTGGGAGACGAACAGGATGGCCACGCCCGAGTCACGCACCTTGCGCATGATCTTGAACAGGTCCTGCACCTCGTTGGCGTCCAGGGAGGAGGTCGGCTCGTCGAGAATCAGCACCTTGGCGTTGATGACCATGGCGCGCGCGATGGCGACCAGCTGCTGCATGGCGATGGAGATGGAGCTCAGCGGGGTGTGCGGATCAATGGATTCCAGACCCATCTGCGCCAGATACGTCTTGGCGGCTTCGTGGGTCTTCTTCCAATCGATGCCGAACGGACCACGCTTTTCATGGCCCAGCATCACGTTTTCACCGACGGAAAGGTTGGTGCACAGGTTCACTTCCTGGTATACGGTGGCGATGCCGGCGTTCTGGGCGTCGAGCGTGCCGTTGAAGCTTTGCGGCTTGCCTTCCACGGTGATGGAGCCGGCGTCGATCTTGTAGACACCGGTCAAAGCCTTGATCATGGTCGACTTGCCTGCACCGTTCTCACCCATGAGAGCGTGCACTTCGCCCGGGTACAGGGTCAGGTCGACACCGTCCAAAGCCTTGACGCCCGGGAATTCAATCGTGATGCCCTTCATCACGACGATAGGGGTTTTATCAGTCATGTCTTTGCCTTAAACGAAAAGGGATTTGTTATCGTTTTGTGATGTTTCGGCCGAACATGAGTGATGGTGTGGAAGGATTCGGAATCCCTCTCACACCATCATTCACTCAGTTCGGTTCGTCTGCATCAGGATCGGGTTGCCGTCAGTATGCGCGGCTGCCGTTGTCCAGGGCTTCCTTGGCGGAAGCGGCATCGAAGGTCTTGGACTCGATCTGGATGTCCTTCTCGACGGTCTTGCCATCCAGGTAATCCTTGACGGCCTGAGCGGTCTCCTTGCCGAAGATCGGGTTGTACTCGATCACGTAGGAGAGGTCGCCGTCCACCAGAGCCTGCAGGGCGTTCTTCGTACCATCGATGGTGATGATCTTGACCTTGCCCTTGAGGCCGGCGGCGTCAACGGCCTGAGCGGCACCGAGGCCCATCTCGTCGTTCTGGGCGAAGATGAACTGCGGGTTGTCGGACTTGTACTTGTCGAGCAGACCTGCGGTCACGGTCTTAGCCTCATCAGTGGACCAGTTGGCGGACTGGGACTCGAGGACCTTGATGTTGGAGCCGATCTTGTTGGACCAGCCGGTGCCACGGTCCTTCACCACGGACAGGCCGGCGGGGCCTTCCAGGATGAAGCCGTTGGCGCCGTCCGGGAAGTTCTTGTTCACGAACTCGGCGGCCTGCTCGCCAGCCCATTCGTTGGACGGTCCGATGTGGGAGACGATGGCCTTCTTGGCGGCGTCGTCCTTGACTTCGACGTTACGATCCACGGTGAAGACCGGAATCTCGGCCTCAGCGGCCTTCTTCAGAGAGTCATCCCAACCGGAATCCTCAGTGGAGGACAGGATGATGGCGTCCACTTCGTCGTTGACGAACTTGTTGAATGCCTGGATCTGCTTCTGCTGATCGTTGTTCTGGGTCGGAGAGTAGACCAGTTCGAAGCCGGCGTCGGCGAACGCAGACTTGATGTCGTTCTCGTTTGCGGTACGGAAGCCGCCCTCAGGGCCGACAGCCACGAAGCCGACGGTCTTCTTGCCACCATCGCTGCTGCTGCCACCGGCATTGTTGCTGGAACCGCAGGCCGCGACGCTCACCAGAGCGGCAGCCGAAGCAACGAGAGCAATGGCTTTCTTCCAATTCTTCATGAAAACTCCTCCTCGAGCAATATTCTCTGGATGTTCTTCCATCCACATTGATGACTCCATGTCATCGACAGTTATCAGTATGGAACGAACAGGCGCATTGTTCAATCGTGAGCGATAACAGTTTGATAACAGGTTTATAACAAATTGGTAACAGTGGCCCGAATGCGCCCTATTTCGGCGAATTCATGCCGATTTTCCGCCATAATGGTACATGGTTGCACGGTGGCAATGCCGCCCGTCAGCCGGGCGACAAGGTTGCCGCAATACAGTTCACAGAAAGGGAAACTATGAAGACCGTGTTCCTTATCCTCAAGCAGGTGGATGGCGTCAAGCATCTGGCAGGCGTGGCGGAGACCATCGGCGACGCCGCTGACCTGCTGGCCAAGTGGGAGCCTGAATGCCCCGACAACTTCAACTTCCTGGGCACCAAGGAAGAGTATGGCGTGACCCGCCACCTGTTCAACATCCCGTTCAACATGGAATACCTCATCTACGAGGTGCCGCTGAACTCCGAGGTGCCCGCCGAGCTGTTCAAGAAGGAGTACGGCGGCATCTGATCCGCCTGCCACAGCCGCTCCCGCCTCGCAGCCGGTTTCATCATGAGCCTCCTCATACATGAGGAGGCTCATTTGTTGTTCCTTGTCACTTCATTGGGAGCCCAGAGCGTCAACCTGACTATCGGCTATGGACCAGGATCCGTCCAACGACCCGGACACCGAACGGACATTGCCGGTGCTGTCGAGTACGGCAAGACGACGGTACAAACTGATCTGCCCGGATGCCATCGACACTATCGAACCTTCGGGCAGCCTTTGGTTGACCGCCGGCCCCGGCACGATCTGACGGTACGCAGCCTGATTGCCGTCGGCAGACACCTCGGTGGCGTACACCAGATTGAGGTCGTTATAGAACGTCAGCATGGCCACATGCTGCACCTGGGAGACCAACGCCGCAGCATCGCTCAACCCGGTCACCGTATTGGACGAATCCCGTATGACCCCGGTGACGGCCACGCCGCTCAACGCACCGCCATCGATGGCCAATGCCAGCCTCGAACCTTCCGGCGAGACGTTCACCGAAGAGACCTGCCCCCCGTAATCAAGCCAGGGAATCTCGAGTCGCACGGTTTTCCCATCGCTGAACACGTACAGCGTCCGTCCGTCTTCACCGACTCCCCACACCTCGCCGTCCGCTCCGGAAGTCAGTGATTTCAGCCTCGCGCCACCGAATGCCGTGCCGCAGGATCCGCCATTCGCGTTCAGACACTCCGCGATGCCATTGGAGTGGAGCACCGCTCCCCCATTCGCCGAATATGCGAGGCCTGACGCATCCTCGGCATCCGACACATCCGCTATGCGCAATGGGCTGGAGCTGGACAGGGAAACGATGTGGCCTCCGGTCAAGGTATATACGCCGACCGCAGGCTGATCGACGCCGAGCTTGAGGTTCGTATCGGCATCCGAATAATCCACACCGTCGCCGGTGACCTTCAATGAATAACCGGTGCCCCCATCACCAAGCGTCAATCTGATGCGGTGCACGAGGATGGCGCGATCCTCATCGCTCATCGCATTGATGCCGCTGGTCAGTCTCACTTCGACCACATTGTTCTGCACCGGAATCGAATCAGTCGTCAACGATATCGAGGACACGTCCGCCTGTTTCACCGCGCCTCGCAGCCAGTCCGGAACATCCCCCAGCACCTCCAGGACCGCCCGCGCGCGCCAATTGCGCCAGCTCAGCCAGCGCACGTCCGGAATCATCTGCTTGCCCGAGGAAGCCACCTGATACACCGAGACCTGACGGAAGACCTGATCGAAATCAGCGACGGAAATCACCACGCCATCGTCCAAACGGGAGATGCGCCATTGCCCTTTATGCTGGACCAGTGTATACGGGATCTTGCGTGGCTCGCTGTCGTGCACCGGACGGTATGAGCCGTTCTGGTCCAATGTGCCGACGACCTGAAGCTCGACCTCCACAATCAGAGAGTTCTCCGTACCTTGCGGCGATGTCAGAGTATTGGCGCGACGCCGGAAATCAGGAGTGCCGTTGTAGATCAGCGCCGCACCATCGCCGTCCCATGCCGCCGAGGCCGACGAGGCTAGGAACTGACGGGCCACGTGGTATCCGTCGGATTGCACGCCTGCCGGCATGGCGTCATAGAACCCTTTGACGATGCTTTCCGGCTGTGCGTCTTCAACCGGCCCCTGTGGATTGGTATAGACACGACGGGACTGTTGTTCCATGGGTTCAAGCGTCTGCACATTGCCGCTGGACGGCAATGCCAGAGGGCTCGAACATGCACTGACCGTCAGACAGCACACGAGCGCCATGGCCAGAGAGGCCGCTGAACGACACCATCTGTTCATTGTGGACCTCCATTGTCATCGGGCTGGTTTTCCGAATGCGCATCGTCCGCGGACGCCTGAGCCTGAACCTGAGCCCGAGCCTGAACCCAAGCCTGAACCCGAGCCTGAACCGTATCCGATGGCGGATGTCCCGCCGCAATCTCCCCGCGTTCGGCGACCGGGCTCGCCGCCACACCGAATCCTCCAGTCACCGCGAAGTCGTCAGCATCGGCTCCGCGGAACGCGATGGGCAGGTCCCCTTCAGACAGATGAGCTCCTCGCGGATCGCACGGCAGTGCTACCAGGAACCAAGTGCCTTGGCCGATCGCCGAGCGCACGGTGATTGAACCATGGTGCAGCATCGCATCGGTCATCGCGATGGAAAGCCCCAGACCCGTACCTCCGGTGATGCGCGAGCGGGAGGGGTCGCCCCTCCAGAACCGGTCGAACACATGAGACACGGTATCCGCGTCCATGCCTGCGCCGAAATCGCGCACGCTGATGACCACGGCCTTGCGGTTGGCGGCGATACGAACCGCAATCGGCCCGTTTTCCGCGAAATCGACGGCATTGGCCAGAAGGTTGCGGATGATACGTGTGACGCGTCGGACATCCACTTTGGCCCATACCGGCACGTTGGGCAGCATGGTCCGGATCTCCACATGTTTTGCCGCAGCGATGCCGGAGACCTGATCCACTGCGTCATTGACCGGATCACGCACATCGGCATCAACGGCATCCAATGCCGCGTATCCGGCATCGTACCGGGAGATCTCAAGCAAATCTGCGAGCATGTCCTGGAATCTGTTGATCTGTCCGGACAGCAGTTCGATCGTGCGCCGCGAGGCGGGATCGAAACCATCCCTTTTCATCTCCAGGAGATCGGAAGCCATCCGCATCGTGGTCACCGGCGTGCGCAGCTCATGGCTGACGTCAGAGACAAACCGTTTCTGGGATGCGCTGGCTTCTTCAAGCTCATCGATTTTCTGATTCAGCGAATCGGCCATACTGTTGAACGACCGCTGCAGAACGCCAAGCTCATCCTTGCGATCCACCTTGACACGCGTGTCCAGATCACCCGAGGCCAGCGTCGCCGCGGCGTCGGCCACACGTTCCACCGGATGCACGATGCCACGTATCACCAGCCACATCACCACGCCCACCGCTATCGACAGCATGGCGCAAACAGTCAGCAGACTCAGCTGAATCTGCGTGAGTGACTGCTGCTGCAACGTATATGAATACACAGCGAAGAATTCGAGGTCTCCCGCCAGCCCGTAATCAAGCACCGTCCCCAACACGGCTCCCGGTGTATTCCCGGTCATCACATCCGAGGCGATGGATAGCCCCACCGGCTGATAGAACACATTGCCATCAAGGTCGGAGGCCACCGCGGAACGCATGTCTGCGGTGATCACATCCTCATACGTCGGTTCTGTGGACACCGGGATGATGGAACGCGCCGTGGATTTACGGCTCCACAGGTAGACGCCCACGAGATTGGAGGAGCCGTCCGATTGCAGGTTGGACGCCAGATCGTTGACCAGCTGCTGGATCTGCACCGTGGTGGTGGCATCCGAAGCGTCCAGATTGTTCTGGGCCTGTTCGACCATATTGGAGAAATCGGCTTGGGATTGTGACGTGGTCTGAGTCAGCAATGAGGCGCGTACAGACACCATGGAGACCACGGAGAACACTACCGCGACCGATAGCGTCAAAATCACTGTCAGGGCCACTGTACGCGCCTGCAATGAACGTCGCACTTCAGATCGGCCATGGCGCAACAGACGCCTGACGCTGAATCTATGGCGAGACACCGGCTCGGCACGATGCTCCCGGCGCCCCGTATCCCCGCTCATCTTCGGCGTCTTGGAGTCAGACACCGTCAGCCCTCAGGCGTAACGAACTTGTAGCCAATGCCGCGCACGGTCTGGATGATCTGCGGGTTCTCCGGATCATCCTCCACCTTGGCGCGCAGGCGCTGCACATGCACGTTGACCAATCGGGTGTCGCCCGAACTCTCATACCCCCACACGTCATGCAGCAACGCCGAGCGGCTGATGGCCTCACCCGCAGCCGCCGCGAGCACGAACAACAGCTCGAATTCCATCGGGGTCAGGCCCAGGTCCCTGCCGTCCTTGGTGGCGGTATGCTCCAGACGGTCGATGACGATGCCGCCACGTTCGACATGATTGACATTGGCGGCGTTCGCAGCCGTCTCTGACCCACCAGTCGCCGACATTGGTGCGGCGATGCGGAAACGGGCACGGATGCGCGCCAGAAGCTCGGCCACCTTGAAAGGCTTGGGCACATAGTCGTCCGCTCCCGCCTCGAGACCCGCGACCACGTCGGTGGTGTCCGATTTCGTAGTAAGCATGATGATCGGCACATTCGAGGTCTGGCGAATGCGACGGGCCACTTCAGTGCCGTCCAGCCCGGGAAGCATGACATCCAGCAGAATCAGGTCCGGCTTGACCGTCGGGAACATCTCCACCGCCCGAAGGCCGTCCGTGCAGGTGACGGTCTGGAATCCCTCGTTCTCCAATACGAGGCTCAGCATTTCGCCGATGGCCTGATCGTCGTCGACAATGAGAATGACCGACATGCCCTTCCACGCTCCTCTGTTCGCACCGATTTCCCTACACCACCGTTGGAACACTTCACTGTTCCGTTACACTTTACCTCTTCCCGCCATCTTCGCCATGCAGAATTGGTCGGATTATCGCCAGGCGCTGGCTCACCTCATGCTCGTAACCGCGATCGTTGGGATGATAGTATTCCGTGCCGCGCAGCATCTCGGGCATGTATTCCTGAGGCGCCACGGCGCCGGGCCAATCGTGCGCGTACTTGTATCCCTCATGGTTGCCCCATTCTTTCATGAGCTTGGTGGGAGCGTTCCTGAGATACAGCGGCACCGCGCCGATCTTTCCCGCGTCCACGTCGGCAAGCGCGGCGTTGATGGCGTTGTAGCTGGCGTTCGACTTGGGCGCCGTGGCCACTGCGATGGTCGCCTCGGCGAGGATGATGCGCGCCTCTGGCATGCCGACCAGGGCCACGGCCTGGGCGGCGGCGACGGCGACCTGCAGGATCTGCGGAGCGGCGAGCCCCACCTCCTCGGCCGCCGCGATCATGATGCGTCGGGCGATGAACCGTGGATCCTCACCGGCTCTGATCATGCGGGCCAAGTAGTGGATGGCGGCGTCCGGGTCGGAGCCGCGCATCGATTTGATGAACGCGGAGATCACGTCGTAGTGGTCATCGCCGTCCTTGTCGTAGCGCACGGTGGCGGTGTCCATCACGTTGGCGACGACGTCCGGTGTGATGATGGGGCGGCGGGCGCCCTTCTTGCGGGCCTCGTCCCCCGTGACCGCACCGGCGGCAGCCTCGAGGATAGTCAGGGATTTGCGCGCGTCGCCTCCGGCCATGCGCACGATGTCGGCTATGGCCTCATCAGTGGCTTTGACTTCGCCTTTAAGCCCTCGTTCACTGTCCAGCGCACGGTGCACGAGCTCGGTGAGCTGGTCGGCTTCCAAGGATTCGAGCTTGACGACCACCGAACGGGACAGCAACGGCTTGATGACCGAGAAACTCGGGTTTTCGGTGGTGGCTCCGATGAAGGTCACGTCACGGTTCTCCACAGCAGGCAGCAATGCGTCCTGCTGCGATTTGGAGAACCGATGCACCTCGTCGATGAACAATACGGTCTCCTGGCCGCGCGAGACGAGACGTTCGTGGGCGCGGACGAGCACGTCACGCACATCCTTGACGCCGCTGGTCACGGCCGAGAGCTCCTCGAACACGCGGCCGGACTGCCCGGCGACGATGGTGGCGAGCGTGGTCTTGCCGACGCCGGGCGGACCGAAGAGAATCACCGAGCTTGGGGCCGTGAGGCTTCCCTTGCTGGCCGGATTGGCGAGGCGGCGCAGGGGACTGCCCTCCCCCAGCACATGCCGCTGCCCGATGACCTCATCCAATGTGCGCGGCCGCATACGCACCGCCAATGGCCGCGTCATCGTCTCCGGCGCATCCGACGCCCCGAACAGATCGTTCTGACTCATGGTTCCACCCTACAGCACGGCTCGAACATCTGTTCGATATGATGATTCGTGCATATTTCGAATTCAGTCCCCGTTGCCCACCTTGTAGTCGTAGAAGACCACTTCGCCGGTGTCCTGGGTCGCGTCGAGGTCGACCACACCTTCGATGGCCCAATCGTGGTCGCCATCGGAGTCGTCGATGATCTGGCGTACCTTCCATGTGTGCTCGTCCTGCTCATGCCGGTCGTCAAGCATGAACAGCTTGGGCGAACGCGCGTCCGCACCGATGCCGACGTATTCGTGCTCGTCGTAATAGTCGTCAAGCACGTCCTCCCACTCGTGTACGCCGTAGCCCCAGTCCTTGTCGAGCGCACCGAGTTTGTCGGGGTCGTCGAGGTCCATGAGCTGCACACGGCGGAACAGGGCGTTGCGAACCAGCACGATGAGCCCTCGCCGGTCCTCGACCACCTGGTTCTTTTTGCCGGGCGCGGCCAGGGATGCGGCAGCCTCGGATTGAGCTGAGGAATCTCCGGCGTTCTCCCACTCGTCCACCAGCGAGGAGTCGATGGAGCGGACGAGCACGCGCAGCCAGGAAATGATGTCCTCCAGCTGCTCGTCGCATTTCTCAGGCGGTACAGTGCGGGCCAGCGTGCGGTAGGCGTCCGACAGGTAGCGCAGCAGCGTGCCTTCGGAGCGGGCGATATTGTATCGGGCGATATATCCGGTGAAGTCGGAGGCGGTCTCCACCATGTCTCTCACCACGGATTTGGGGCTCAGATAGTAATCGTTCGCCCATGGCACGTCATGCCGGTACTGGTCGAACGCCGCCTCGAGCATGTCCTCCAGAGGCTTGGGATAGGTGATCTCCTGCAGCTTGTCCATGCGCTCGTCGTAGTCGAGACCGTCGGCCTTCATCTCCTCGAGGGCCTTGTCTCGCGCCTGGCGCTCCTGGGCGCGCAATACCTGCTTGGGGTCTTCGAGCGTGGCCTCGGCCATCGAGATGACGTCCAGCGCATAGGTCTCTGATTCGGGGTCGAGCAGTTCGAGGGCGGCGAGCAGGAACGGGGAGAGTGGCTGATCGAGTGCGAAATCGTCCGGCATGTCCAAGGTCATGAAATAGTCCTTGCCGCCGTCCTGCCTGTCCTCGGTTTCGATCACCTGTGTGTCGAACAGGGTCTGGAAGATCTCGTCGGCGCGCTGATGCAAATGCTCTTTCTGCTCCGGGGTCTGGGCGCTGTCGTCAATGAGGTCCTCGACGCGGGCGCGGGCGTCGCCGCCCTGCGCGACCTCGTTGAGCACCATGGAATGCGTGATCTTGAGATGCGGGACCAAGGTCTCCGGTTCGGCGTCGATGAGTTTGTCGAACGTGTTTTCGTTCCAGGTCACGAATCCTTCGGGCGCCTTCTTGCGCTTGACCTTCTTGAGCTTCTTCGGGTCGCCGCCTGCCTTGGCGAGCGCCTTCTGGTTCTCGATCTCATATTCGGGGGCCTCGGCAATCACCAATCCTTCGGTGTCGAAGCCCATACGGCCGGCGCGGCCTGCGATCTGATGGAATTCACGGGCCCTGAGCCGCCGCATCTTCGTGCCGTCGAACTTGGTCAGGGCGGTCAGGACCACCGAATGGATCGGCACGTTGATGCCGACGCCCAGCGTATCGGTGCCGCAGATCACCGGCAGCAGGCCCTGCTGGGCGAGCTGCTCGACCAGACGGCGGTAGCGTGGCAGCATGCCGGCGTGGTGGATGCCGACGCCGGTGCGCAGCAGCCGTTGGAGTATTTTGCCGAACGCCGTCGTGAACTTCACCCCCTTGATGGCATCCGCGATGGCCTGTCGCTGCTCCTTGCTGGACACGCCGGTGGAGGCGAGCGCCTGCGCGGTCTCCAATGCGGCGTCCTGCGAGAAATGCACGACGTAGATCGGCGTCTCACCGTTGCGGAAGGTCAGTTCGACGGTCTTCTCGAGCGGGTCGAGCGTGTACTCGTAGCTCAGCGGCACCGGACGAGGCGCGTCGGCGATCACGTCCACATCGGGCGTGTCGTTGAGGTCAGCGAGCTTGTCGGCCACGGCGTCCACGTTGCCGAGCGTGGCACTCATCAGCAGGAACTGGGTCTGTGGCAGGGTGAGCAGAGGCACTTGCCATGCCCAGCCACGTTCCGGGTCGCCGTAGTAATGGAACTCGTCCATGGCCACGAGCCCCACGTCCGCATGGACGCCTTCGCGCAGCGCCTGGTTGGCGAGAATCTCGGCGGTGCAGCAGATGATGGGCGCGTCAGCGTTGATATGGCTGTCGCCTGTGATCATGCCGACGTTGTCGCGCCCGAACACCTCGACGAGATCGAAGAACTTCTCCGAGACCAAGGCCTTGATCGGTGCGGTGTAGTACGAACGCCGGCCGGTGCACAAGGCGGCGAAATGCATGCCGAGCGCCACCAGCGATTTACCGGAGCCGGTGGGCGTGTTGAGGATCACATGGTCGCCGGCGAGCAGGTCCATGATGGCCTCCTCCTGATGCGGCCACGGCTCGATGCCTTTGACCTCCTGCACCCAGCCGAAGAACCGCTCGTAGATATCGTCGGCGGTGAGATTGCGCTGTCGTCCGTCGCCATCCCACTCGGGGGCCAGACGTCCCAGCGATCCATATTCCTTCTCGTCAGTCATAGTCCCCCAGTCTAGCCGCCCGTAATGCCTGTATGTGATTTCCCAACTGGCAGTCTGCCATCTCAACGTGCACGTCTCAGCGCCCACACTCAGCGCCCACAACAATCAGGGCGTCCGTCCACGCCCCGCCTATGAGCGGATTGTGGGCGGACGCCCTGATGCCGATGGCAGGCTAATCCGGCTTTTACCGTCATGCCGTCATGTCATGTATGCCGCATGATAGTGCTCTGTCATAACGGTTCGGCCGGCTGGGTTCTTCAGTGACGCGAGGCTTCGCGGCGCTTGATGACGAGCACCGTGACGCCACCGGCCGCAGTGATCGCCAACGCAGCGACCAGCGGAGCGATGGAGGAACCGGTGTCGGACAGTTTCTTGTTCGGCTTCGCAACCGGCTTGCCAGGCTGAGGCTTGCCGGGCTGCGGGTTGCCGCCCTCACCGGCTGCCACGGCGAGCGGCAGACTTGCCGTGGTGCCGTTGGTGGCGCCGACCACGGTGAGGGTCAGGTCACCGGCCTTGGTGTCGGCGGGAACCGTCACCTTGAGCGAAGCGGTGTCGCCGTTGTTGACCTGCGCTTCTCCCACGGTCTTGCCGTCGATGGTGGCGGTCAGCTTGGTCTCCTGCGGCACACCCAGAGAGGTGAGCGTGAGCTTGGAGAAGTTCAGCGTGAACGAGTCACCGGCCTTGACGGCCTTGGTCGGCACACCGGTCACGGCCACCGCACGGCGGTCGTAACGCGGCTTGAGCGGCGAGTTCTTGCCGATGTAGTCGATCCATGCGTCACGGTCGACCAGACCGGTGTCCTTGGTGTTCTTGCCCTGGGCGAAGGCACGGAAGTTGTCGCCGCCCTGGAGCAGGAAGCTGAAGGAGCCGATACGGTACTCCTTGTTGAGGTCGAGCGGCTTGCCGTTGACGGTCACCGAGGTGATGTGGTGGCCTTGGACGGCTTCCGGATCGTAGGTGTAGGACACGTTGTGCGACAGGCCAAGCTGCAGGTACGGGCGTGAAGGCACCTTGCCGTCAGCGGTGAGCTGCCACTGCTGTTCCAGAGCCTCCTTGAACTGCGCGCCGGTCAGGGTGGTGGTCCACAGATTGTTGAGGAACGGCAATACGGCGTTGGCCTGGGCGTAGGTGATAGAGCCATCAGCCGAGAGCGTGCACTTCTCGTTGTCGCCGGTCTTGCAGAACTCGGCGCGCAGGCCACCGGGGTTCACGACGCCGATTTCGGCACCGCCACGGTCGGCGGACTTCAGCGATTCGAGCAGCGAGTCGGCCACGAGGTTGCCCATCGTGGATTCGGATGCACGGTCGTCACGGGCGCCGTCCTTGAATGCGGTGGTGATGTCGGCGGCGATGGAGCCGACCTTCTCGTTGCCCTTCTTGTCGGCGACCTCAAGAGCCGCGTCCACGATTTCCTTGACCTTCTTGACCGTCTCGTCGCCGGACGCGACCAGCTCGTCATCGGACTTGCTGGTGTCCACCGCGTTGTTGTCGGACTTGACGTAGGAGACCTGGCCGTTGGCCTTGTCATAGTCGAGCACGACCTGGCCGACGTTCGCCGCGTAGCTGCCGGTCTGGATGATCGGGCGGTTGTTGTGGGCGGGATCGGTGTAATCGTACTTCATGTGGGTGTGGGCGGTGAAGATCACATCGACTGCCGGGTCGGTCTGGTCGACGATCTCCTTGAACACCGGGCTCGAGGCCTTCTGCTCGTCGAGCGTGGGCTTGCCGGTTTCGTCATCCTCGTTGGCGGGGGCGCCCTCGTGGTATTCGGCCACGATCACGTCGGCCTCGCCATTGGATTCATCGCCATCGGTGAGCTGCTTGGCCACGCGGTTCACAGCCTCGACCGGATCGCCGAAGTCGATGTCCTTGATGCCGCCGGGCGAGACCAGCGTGGAGGTCTCCTGGGTGACCGCACCGATCACGCCGACCTTGACGCCGTCGACGTCCTGGATGCTGTACTCAGGCAGGGCCGGGGTCTTGGTGCCCTTCTTGTAGACGTTGGCACCGAGGTAGTCCCACTGGGCTTTGTTGTTGCCTTCAGTGCCATTCATCACACGACCGGTCAGGTCGTCGTAACCCTGATCGAACTCGTGGTTGCCGACGGCGGAGGCCTTCACACCGAGCGCGTTGAGCACGTCGATGGTGGGCTGGTCACGCTGCACGGAGGAGTTGAACAGGGATGCGCCGATGTTATCTCCGGCTGCGAGCAGCAGCGAGCTGTTCGGGTATTCGGCTCGCAGCTGTTCGATGGTCGCCGCGAACGGAACCGTGAGGTTCTTGTCGATGCGGCCGTGGAAGTCGTTGAAGTTCAGCAGGTTGATGGTGGTCTTGGTGGAGGCCGGCGCTGCGGTCTCGATCCAGCCCTGACGCAGGGAGTGGCCGTCGGTCACGCCGTCGTCGGCCCAGAAGACCGGCTTGTAGCTCTTGCCGTCCACCACCTTGGACGCCTCGGCGTCGGGAGTGATGGCGTAGCCCTCGGAGTTCTGCGCGGCGATTTCAGCCGGGGTGTCGGTCAGCTTGGTGAGCTGGAGGGCGCCGTCCTTGAACTCGTAAGTACCGATCAGCGCCTTGGTGGCCTTCTCATCGGCGCCGATGGTGTTGTCGCCCTCGGCGATGAGCTGGTTATGCTCGGCATCCCAGAACAGGTCACGCGGTCCGGAGTAGCCGGCGTTGGTGGCGGCGGCCGGCAGCGGAATCTGGGCGACCGGGTAGGCGACGTCCTGACCGTCCACGGTGGCAAGGGCGAAGGCGTAGATCGCTCCCGTCTTCTCCAGCGCGGCGAAGAACAGGCCGCCGAAATCGTTGCGGGTGCCGGTCGGGTCGTACGCGTGCACGTTGTCCGGGTCGAGGTTCGACTGGAAACCGTTGGCGAGCAGCGTCGCGTCCGGGATGAATGCCACGCCCTCGATGCCGAGGTTCGCGTCGTCCTTACCCATCTGCACATCGAACCGGGTCAGCGCGGAGGTCAGGTTCCATTCGTTGACGGCGGTGAGGTCCTGCGCGCCGTCACCGTTGGTGTCGGTGGTCGGCTGGCTCACGTCGTAGCGCAGGATGGAGGGACGCGGGGTGTTCTTGTTCTCGTTGTCGCGCTCGGCACCGATGAACACGCCCTTGGAGGCGTCTCCATTGATCAGCGTGATGCCCTCGGAGTCGACTCCGCCCTTGCCGTCCTTGAAGTGCAGCTGCTTGCCGCCCTTGGTCTTGCCGTCCTTGTCGAACGTCCAGCCGTCGGCGGGATCCTGCTGCCACTTGCCGTCCTTGTAGACGAACTTGTTGATGGCGCCTGCACCCTTGGGGCCGGTGATGCCGAGGGTCGGGTTGAGGTCGTTGTCGGCCGCCCACAGCGTGCCGGGCTGTCCGTCGGCACCGGGCTCATAGACCAGTCCGGACAGGTTGCCGTCGGTGTGCTCTCCGGTGGCCTGGCCGGCGCCGAACTCATCCGTGCCGTCAATGGCCGTCACCTCGGCAAGGCCGGGCCATGCATCGACGGTGAACTTCTCAGTGTCACCGCTGCCAGGATTGTCGGGATTGGTGGTTTCGCCTTCCTTGACCATGCCATCGGCATCCGTGTTGGCCACGTAGACGGCGTTCTTGTCGTCGCCGTTCCAGCTGAAGCTCAGCACCAGCTTGCCGGTCTTGTCATAGACGCGGACCTTGTCTTCCTTGCCGAGACCGATGCCCGCAAGCTGGTCCAGGTTGAAGGTGGCTTCGCCGACTGCCGGCACCTTGGTGCCATCGGCGATGGTGTACGTATGGTCTGCGGAGTCCTTGTCATCACGAATCGAGTAGCCGGAAATGTCCACGACTGCGGTGTTCTTCGATCCGATGGTGACGGTGTCGGTGCCCACTTCGATGCGCTTGAGATACAGCGCCGTGGTTTCGTCCTTGATGATGTTGTCGTCGGAGTCCGTCTCGGCGGCGGTCGCCGGCGCGGTCGCAGCTGGCGGCTGGCTTGTCGGCGCGGCGAATGCCGCAGGCGTCATGCCTGCCAATCCCGCCAATGTGGCGATTGATGCGACAAGCGCGATAGCACGATTCGTGCCGCGCTTGAAGTCAGTGTATTGGTTCACTGCCCTGTCCCCTTCCTCGGTGGCCCATGTACGGACGGCATTGGGCCGTCCGCTGAGCAATCATGGTCAATCTCCAAGCCTATGGAGGAAATATGAACCGGTCACAGTACCGACAAGAACGGGATGTGTCTGCAAATTGAACTCTGGACCAACTCACAGTGGCATCTATTGGTGGCGTCTATTGCCGGCGGCGGCCCCGCAGATGCAGGAGCACTCCGATGAGCGCGGCGGCTGCGGTTCCTACCGCCACAGCAGTCAGAGCCGGCACCTGCACCATGTGAATCACCGAGGAATCAGGACCGGCCTGGGCCGCGCTGTTCTCTCCGGCCTGTATGTCCGATTGCGGATGGTCGCCGTTGTCGGCGTACTGCGCATTGACCACGGTGGGGCCGCTCAGCTTCGTCTGGTCGGCGGTCTCCACCTTGGTCACATCACCATTCCGGTCAAGCGTGACGCGGGCACACAGGGCCTTGGCCCAGTTGATGCGCTGCCAGCCTTCGGAGGACTCCCACAGTGGATATCCCGAATCCAGAGCCGTGGCCTTCAGGATCGCATTGCGCTGATCGGCATGCAACTGTGGGTATGCGAGTCGCAGCACGTCGGCGGCCCCGCGCGGCGCGGTGAACTCCCGGCCGGCCTCGTCCTTGTCCTGCGGGAAGCCGTAGGTCATGCGCGCGGTGTAGACGCGCACGGCGGACGACTGGTCCCTGACCGGTTCGGTGGCCACCGGGTCGAGGAAGTCGTTGGAATATCCGCCCGAACCGTTGGCCTTGAGATCGGCGATGCAGTCGGCCAGCGTATCCCCATGATGGTCGGCCTGACACCGTTCGGTCAGATAGTCGCGCAGCTGTCGAGCCGCCGGCACAACGGCGGAGGCGAATTCGTTATGCCAATACTGTCCGTTCTGCGCCGACGCCCCGATGCGTCCGCCCATGATGTCCAACGGATAATGCACGCCGAGCACGATGCGGTTGTTGCCCGCTTCCGAGGTGCGGGCCATGATCTGCGGCGCCAGTTCGGGGATCATGCCGGCGAGCGCAATACCCCATGAATATGCGGTGGTAGTATGCCCGGATGGGTAGGAGCTGTTCTTCTGGAGCGTCGAATATCCGGGGATATGCTCGAGCCACGAGGGCGACTGCTTGATGTCGAGTGTGGCGGGAAGTCCGGCGAGATCGTTCGTGCCGCCGAGTGTGCTTTGTGAGCGGTTCAGATAGGGCCTTGGATGCATGGCGGCACGTTTGGATTGGAAGGTGGAGGCCACGTTGAATTTGAACAGGTCGGAGATCCTGTTGAGCTTTCCTTGTGCGAAGCCTTCGCTCATGTACTTGCCCAGCACAGGCCCCAGGGAGTCGGGCATGGTCTCCTCGCCGATCAGGTCGGAATCGATGAGCGCGCGTTTGCGCTGATCATTCAGCCCGTTGTCATCCAGGTTTTCCGATCCCAGATGGTTGATCTGCACCGCCAGGTCCTCGTCCAGCTTCATGGCGGCGGCATCAAGGACCTTGCCGCCGTGTTCAGAGTCCACCGGTGCCTGCCAATAGTCCTTTTCGTAGTCGGACAAAAGCGACACCCAATCAGGGTTGGGCAGTTGGTCGGCCTGGGCGGTCGCAGGTACCGCGGCCAAGGCCAGAGGCAAACATACGGCGATAGCGAAAACGGAGGATAGGTTGCGCAACATCATATGCTCCAACCTATCCCCCGTTCAGCTACGTAGCCGTGGAGCCGATAGAACACTCGGTGAACTCTTTGTGCCGCACTAGCGCCGACTAAGGTTCCCAGACGATCGACACGACGTGTCCAACGGCTCAGATTTTCGGCTTCGCACCGAGGCTCGTGCGCCCTCCCCCGATATTGTCGCCACGCTTGAACACCGTGCCGTGATCGGAATGCTCATGCTCCCTTGACGAGAGCTTGGGATCGGGCGCTTGGGGCGTACCGGGCTTGCCGGTACCGCGATCGTGCTGTTCCTCGGTTTCCGGATGCTCGACGTCATAACCCTGCTCATACCGCGTCCTGCGCCAATTGCGAATCGAGGCGTTGGTTCCACGATGGTGCACGTGATACTTGCGCGGGGCGCCGCCGAACGGCAGCTCCTCGACCTCCTTGGCCACGGCGATCTGGTTTACATTGGAGGCGTCGCCGGCGGCTATAGGCGCCAACGGCTCAGGCTCGGCCGGGGCGGCGGTGCGCTGCTGCATGCGCTCGGGCAGCCATTCGGCGAGTCTGGACAGCAGCCAGCAGGCGATGAAGTAGATCACCGCAGCCATGACCAACGTCTGCAGGATATTGAAGTACATCGAGCCGAGTCGACGGGATTCCTGCAACAGGTCGGTGTACATGATGATCGACCCCAAGGCGGTGTCCTTCAACACCACCACCAGCTGGGTGACGGCGGCCGGCAGCATGGCGTAGACCGCCTGCGGCACCTCGATCTGCACCAACGATTGCGTTTCGGTCAGGCCCAATGCCAGCGACGCCTCCCGCTGGCCGCCCGGCAGGTTGCCCACGCCGGAGCGCACCAGCTCGGCGACCACCGACCCGTTGTACAGCACCAGAGCCAGCACGACCGCCCAGTAGGAGGGGTCGGGCAAACCAGCGAAGGCGAACCAACGCCAGAAGAAGATCATGAGCAGCAGCACCGGTACGGCGCGGCAGAACTCCACAATGATTGCGGATATGCCGCGCAGCAGCGTGTTCGGCAGCAGACGGCCCACGCCGAACACGAGGCCGAACGCCACAGCGCCGACCACGGCCAGCACGGTGGCTTTGACGGTCATCCACAGGCCCGGCAGGTAGAAGTCGGTCCAGGCCTCGCGCTCGAGCGCCGGCTTCCACAGCTCCCAGCTGAGCTGGTTCTCGCCGTCCGGCGGATTGTGCAGCCGCATGAGTATCAGGACCAGCACCACGGCGAATACGATGCCGGCCACCCAGTTGGCGATGCGGATGGTGCGACGGCCCTTCGGACCGGGGGCGTCGAACAATACGGAATTCGAAGTATCAGCCATGGTGTCACCTCCTCACGGCGAGCTTGTTGGACAGGTATGTGGTGAGCATGCCGATCGGGATGATGAGAATCACATATCCGAAGGCGAAGATCAGGAAGATCTGGATGATCACATCCGGGCGGAATTCAATCATCTGGCTCATCAACGACGAGGTTTCGGTGGAGACCGATGCCGCTGCGGCCACGGTGGAGTTCTTGAGCAGTGCAATCAGCGTGTTGCCGAGCGGTGCCACCGAACCGCGGAACGCCTGCGGCAGAATGATCTCGGTGGCGGACTGCATGAAGCCCAATCCCAGCGCACGCGCCGCCTCGGCCTGGCCAATCGGCACGGTGTTGATGCCCGAACGCAGCGATTCGCAAACGAATGCCGCCGTGTACAGGCTCAGGCCGGTCACGGCGAGCCAGAAGAAGTTGGTGGCGAATGTGTCGGAGAAGCTGAGTTTGAGCTGCGCGTAGGCGCCAAGCACCATGAACACCATGATGATGGTCAGCGGCAGGTTCTTGAACAGCTCCACATACGCGCCGGCCACGACCCTGAGGGATGAGATCGGCGAAATGCGCATCACGACGAGGATCACACCGAGGATCATCGAAAACAGGGCGCTCCACAGGGTCAGTTCTATGTTCACCAGGAAAGCGCCCAGGACATCATACTGGCTAAACAGTTGCAGGAATCCGTTCATCAGGCGTCCTCCCCCTCGTTCGGCGTGGGCGGGTTGTACCGCACGTCAGGCGTGTAGTCGGTGCCCTTGGTGTTGTCGCTGACCGCGTTCTCCCAGGAGCCGTCCTGAATCATATCGACGATGGCGTTGTTGATTTTGACGGCCAGCTTGGTGTCGCCCTTCTTGATGCCCACGCCATAGTATTCCTGAGTGAACGGCTTGCCGACCACCCTGAGCTTGCCTCGTGAGGCGGAGGCGAGTCCGGCGAGAATGATGTCGTCGGTGGTCACGGCGTCCACGATGCCCGAGAACAATGCGGTGGCGCATTCGGCGTATCCAGGCTGTTCCATGAGCTGGACCTCGGAGGCGAACTTCTCCTTGACGGTGGCTGCGGAAGTCGAACCCGTCACCGAGCACAGGCGTTTGCCATTGAGGTCTTCGGGACCGTTGATGGACTGGTCGTCCTTGCGCACCAGCAGATCCTGCCCGGCCACGAAATACGGTCCGGCGAAGGATACAGCCTTCTTGCGCTCGTCCGTGATGGAGTAAGAGGCGAGGATCATGTCCACGTCGCCGTTCTGGAGCATCGCCTCGCGCTGCTTGGACGGAGCCTCCTTCCAGACGATCTCGTCCTCAGAGTAACCGAGCTTCTTGGCGATGTATTTGGCCACGTCCACGTCGAAGCCCACATAGGTGCCCGACTTCTTGAAGCCGAGGCCCGGCTGGTCGAATTTGATGCCGATGCGGATCTTGCCGGTCTCATCCGCGCCGCATGCAGCCAAAGACATGGTGCATGCCAGCGCGCATGCGGCGGCTATGACGCGCGCCGCCGTGCGTTTGAATCGAATGCTGAAAGTCATGCGCGCACCTCTCAGTGGGTCAGAATCTTCGAGAGGAAGTCCTTGGCGCGTTCGGTCTTCGGATGCTCGAAGAACTCTTCCGGCGTGTTCTCTTCGAGAATCTGACCATTGGCCATGAATACGATGCGGTCGGCGGCCTTGCGGGCGAAGCCCATCTCATGGGTCACGCAGATCATGGTCATGCCCTCGTGCGCGAGCTCGACCATCACGTCCAGCACCTCGTTGACCATTTCCGGGTCGAGCGCCGAAGTCGGCTCGTCGAACAGCATGACCTTCGGGCGCATGGCGAGTGCGCGGGCGATGGCCACGCGCTGCTGCTGGCCTCCGGAAAGCTGGGAGGGCATCTTGGCGGCCTGCGAGTCCACGCCCACGCGGGCGAGCAGGTCCATGGCCAGGTCCTCGGCCTCTTTCTTGGGCATGTGCCGCACCTTGATGGGGGCGAGCGTCACGTTGTCGAGGATGGTCTTGTTGGCGAAGAGGTTGAACGACTGGAACACCATGCCCACTTCGGCGCGAAGATTCGCCAGTTCCTTGCCTTCCTGAGGCAGGGGCTTGCCGTCGATGCGGATGTCGCCGGAGTCGATGGTCTCGAGACGGTTGATGGTGCGGCACATCGTGGACTTGCCGGAGCCGGATGGGCCGACCACGACGAGCACCTCGCCTTTGGTGACCCTCAGGTTGATGTCCTTGAGGACATGCAGGTCGCCGAAGTGCTTCTCGACATGGGTGAGCTCGACCAGTGCACGGTTCGGGTCCTCGGCAGCAGGTACGAGCGGGGCGAGCTTGCGCTCGGACGAGGCGTCCTGCAATGACCGTTGTTCGTGTGTCGTGCGCGAACGCACTGCTTCATTGTTCGTTTCAGACATGAAGGGGAGAATAGCACAGCTCTGTTTCCTGCGCGTTCACATCACGTCCACATGCCGGCCACACCTTGAATTGCGTCAGCTTCTTCGGTCTCTCAGCCGGCCGACCGCATCATCCCCTGCCGGCTACATCGCTCCGTCCAATCGATTCTGCCCAGCCCAGCTACTCCCTTCCAATCGACCCTATTCAGTCTCCCGGTTGCCCGCAGCGAATCCACCATCCCAGCGAATCTCGACCATCCCAGCGAATCCAGACCATCCCAGCGAATCTCGACCGCCTTGAATATACGATATCGGCGTGCGGCGCTCAGCCGACGCGGAGAACTTGCTTTACTCGCAGTAAAGAGTTATACTTTACTTGCACACAAGTAAAAGAGACAGTTCGTCCACCACCTCACCGAGAAGCTCTTCCCGCCGCCGAGACAACATTGTCAAGGCCATGAATCAACACACAACTCATCCGATCAACACCAACCGACTCACGGACGGAGACCATCATGAGCACCCCCAAGCCCCACGTCCCGACTTCGGACGCTGCACTTGCCCCGACCACCGTCGACCGTACCGCAGCAGCAGACCTGCTGACCCAATTGCAGCAGGACCGCGAAGTCAACGCCGACCGCATCATGGCACCGCAATGGTACTACGCGCTCAACGGTCTGCTCGGCATCATCATGTGCCTCGCACTCAACGACATCATGCTCGACCTCTTGTCCGACATAGGCTTCCACACCGACCGGGCCACCATGCTGTTCCCCGCATCCGGCACAATGGCATGGATTCTCCTTGCGGTGGCCACATACGTCGGATTCCAGGTGAACGACTGGCGCAAGCGTCAGATAGGCTCCGACTTCGACACGTTGGGAGGGGTAATCGCCCCACGTAATGCGACGATGTGGGTGATGGCAATAGCGATGTATGCGCTCGCTTTCCTCGGACTGGCCGCCATCCTCTTGGGAGGACTGGGATTGCATTGGCTGCCGGACCAGACATCGGTAATCGCCCTGGCAATGGGAGTGCTCAGCTGGTTCGGCGAATACGGTTACGACCGCTATTTCGTCCAACTCGTGAGGAGCGGGAACCATGACGCCTGATCACGCACACGGAAGCGTCGAGCCCCGCTTCGACGAGATCATCCACGAACCGATGCGGCTGCGCATCTGCGGACTGCTCTCCGGTATGAGGGAGATGCCGTTCTCCGCAATCCGCGAAACGCTCGGATTGAGCGACGCGATGTGCTCACGGCATCTGAAGACCCTCGCCGACTGTGGCTACGTGGTCCTGACCAAGCGTCGGGGCGAATCGAACCGGCACATGGTCGTCTGGGCGAGCATCACCCCCGAAGGCAGGGCTGCGATGACCGCGCACCTCGCCGCCCTTCGCGCCATCGCCGCCGGCGACCTGCTCGACGTCTAACCCTCGGTAAACCGCACTGCCTACCCGCGCGGCTTGCCAAGGGCGGGCACGAACTGCACGCCGGGAATGTCGGCGAAGATGGAGCCGTCCACCACCAGCTTGGACGGGCGAATGCCCGAGCCCAGATACAGCTTCGGAATCGAGAGGATGTGCTGGTCCACCAGCAGCGGCCAGCCGTCCGGCAGACCGATTGGCGACATGCCGCCCGATTCCATGCCGGTGGCCTCCACAGCGGCGTCGATGGGCGCGAAGCTCACTTTGGAGACCTCGAGCGTGTGTTTGACCACGCCGTTCAGGTCGGCGCGCGTATCCGCCGTGACGAACGCCGCGGCGAACTCCGGCGGGGCCTTGCGGGTCTTGTGCGTGTGGACCACGACCACGTTGCCCGTGATCTCGAACGGGATGCCATACTTCGGGCACCACAGATCGGTGTCCGACTCCTCGTCGGAATTGATGGTCACGCCAAGGATCTTGCTTCCCGGCACGCCGGCCGCCACCAGCTCGTTGAGCTTGTCGAACACCGGCTTGGCCAGCAGATCGCCGTCATGCCAATCCAGAATCTCCAACGTCATATGCCTCATCCCCCTAAATCGTCTGTCATGCGTCGTCAGTCATGCGTTGTCCGCCATGTGCGCGGCGGGCGCACGTCGTCATCATTAGACCGTTCTTCATACGGTCCCGATGCCTGCGGCGTTGTTCGCGGACACCAGCGTGAACGTGACCGTTCACACGGTCGTCCGTCGGCGAGCGCCTGCCGTCTTGCCCGCCCAGCATAGCGTCATTGGACGAGGACGGCGGCGGCGCGGCTATACGTTTTGTCTATGACCCGTTCCGTATCGCTGCGCCGACGAGAGCGCCCGACCTTGACGACGAGCATATCCTGCCGTTGATTACCCATCAGGTAGTGGAATCATAGCAGCGCTTGAGGCTCGGCAGGATGCGGCTTGCGGTTGACGTTGCGTAAAGGGCTACGCTGTTTGCAACGACGCAGACTGCGCGTCGTAATCAGGAACGGATGATTCCTTGCAAAGGAGATGGGTCATGAGCGAGCACGACAATATGGCGAGCAACGAGACCTGTATCAATGCCGGTATGTTCGAAGTGGAGGGTGACCTGCCGGATACGAATCAGCTATAGCCGATAAATCAGGCCGCTCTAGTCAGCGGCGTGACGACGCGTACGCTACGTTATTACGACGAGACCGGTTTGATCAGGCCAACCGAGACCTCTGTCGGCGGCGAACGATGGTATGACTGGCCGACCTTGGTCCGACTCCAGTTCGTGATACTGCTGCGCGATGCCGGACTGTCTGTCGCGGACATCGCCGCGATAGTACAGCCGGGGACACACGACGTCCGACAGGCAATCAATGCCAAGACGGAGGATATGCACCGCGAAATCGCAGCAATGCAACACAAGCTGCAAGTGCTGCACAACCTGTCTGACCTGTGCAACGATAACGGCGATATTCCCCAGATGCGCCAGACCGTGTCCAATCCGGCACTGGCTCGATATGGAATCGCCGCAGCGGAACGATGGGGCGAACTATCCGAAGAGCAACGCAAACGAGTTGAACGGGCGCAGAATGATGCCGAACGCCATGCACATGAGACGATCCTCGCCGACGCCAAGCAATGGGAGCAACTGTTCGAAACTGGTGTCTCCCCGGACTCGGCGGAGGCGCAACAACTGGCCGAACGCATCATGAACCGGAACATCCAAGCGGCGGCGCGAACGACACTGCCTGCCGACCAACCATCTGGTGCAACGGCGAACACCACGATGCCCGATGCCGATTCGCCGTTACCGGCCATGCCGTTGTCGGCCACGCTTGGCGCGATTCGCACCGCGTTGACTGGCGACCCACGTTTTGCCGACCCATGCGGTGCGGCGCTTTACGGCAGCAAGGCCTGCGCAGACTTCGTCAACGAGGCCACCCGCATCCACACGCAGCATGTCGCCGAACGTTTTACGAATGATGTACCGACAGACAGCTGCTTAGCGTCAGCGGATACGTCAGCGGATAGTTGATGCTCAACAATAACGGGAAGTTCCCTACACGGTGAGGTTATCTCTATACGGTAGACACCGGCACGGAACTCCCGGCATATACGCGAAGTGCCCGCACAGTGATGTCCCACGTCATCCGTGTCGCGACGGCAATAGCACCCTCCACATCGTGACGTCGCCTGCATGCCACCCCACCCGCACTTCGCTCCACGGTGTAGGGATTGGCCCACCGTGTAGGGATTTCCCCATGATGTAGGGATGCGTTTTTGGAAAATGGCGAAAATAAGCCGTTTTGCACCCCTACATGGTGGGAAGTTCCCTACATGATGGGAAGTTCCCTACACGGTGAGGCAATCCCTACACGGTAGGGCAATCCTCAAGAGCCGCCCCTACACCGCGGACCCCTCCGACGCCCCGAAACCGGCGAGGGGCAGGAACCATTCGTCGTGGGACACCACGACCAGCACACCGGGATACCCCGCCAGCATGCTGGCCAACGTCTTCTTGGACGACAAATCGAGATGGTTCGTCGCTTCGTCGAGGATCAGCGCATCGGGTCGCAACGCCAACGTACAGGCGATCTGCACACGTTTGCGTTCCCCGCCTGACAGTCTCACAAACGCATACGGTCAGTCATCACCCAATTGCAGATCGTCACGCACGACGATGGCCTCGGGCGACCAGTCGGCCGCGAAATCCTTGAGGTTCGCCGGTCGAACGGCGATATCCTGCGGGCAATACCCGATGACCAACCGCCGGGGATTGGGCGTCACGGTTCCCGAATCCGGGCATAGTTCGCCTCGCATGATCGACATCAGCGTGGATTTGCCGATGCCGTTGTCGCCGAATACGGCCGCCCAGCCCAGCGGGAACGTCGTGCAGACGTGTTGGAACAGAGGTTCTGGCGCGTGGGGATAGGTGAAGGTGGCATCGGGCACCGTAAGCATGGTTGATTGCATAGTCACGCCTTTTCATTCATGGCGTGCCGCGATGGTCAGGCCGGACTCGCGCCCGGTGATGACGGCATGGAACCGATGGGAAACGACAACAGACCCGCTGACTGTATGCGGTTCATCGATGCTGACTCATGCGCCGATGTTGCCCCATGATGCAGCCGATACGACCCAGTGACGCAATCCCTCGAATGATGACACGCGGCGGCACGCTTCAGCGCGTGGGTTCCGCTTCTTGCCGTCATCATTCACAGACGCAACGTCGACCGATTCCTTTCGCCGGTCTCCTTGGCATATGGGGAAGACCTCCAACTATGCACGTTCACGATATAACCGACTTGTGACATGAACGAAGTCATGAGCGACAACTGCATCGTGCTCTTCGTACGCATGTTCGTTATTCGCATCGCAGAAGCGAACCATGCACGTTGAGTTATCCACATTACCCGTTTTCATGCCGATGCCGCTCGCGAATCGGTTATCATGCCCGGCATGAGTACCGCATACAACTACCGCGAGACGACGCAGTCCGGTGAAATCCAGAACTACGTGCGTCAGGACCTCTCCGCCCAGTCCGCCGCGAAATCGGCGGCCTGTCAAACACTGCTTTCGCGCATACGCACGGACCGAACCATCTGCTTCTCGCTGCATACGGCGCTGGAGCTCTACGCCATCGAACGTCCCCGGCGCTGCACACTGCCGGCGAGTGACTTCTACATCACCACTCGGGACGGCAAACACCGCTCCACGCTGCACAACGTCTCGTATCGAACGTGGAACCAACCGTTCGCCATATGCACGTTGACGAACGGACTAGCATGCGTGCATCCGTTGGATACATGGATCCAGTATGCACAATACTTGAACCTTGACGAGCTGGTGATACTCGGGGAAGCGATTATCAGGCGGTTCAGTTATTCCATCGACCAGTTCCGGAATCGACTTTCCGCTTTTCATCGGATCATAGGACGCGCTCGTTGCGAGGAAGCTGTACGGCTTCTCAAAACCTCCGATTCCGTACAAGAGACGCGCGCCAGACTCACATTGCTGCGATTCGGCCTTCCTGAACCAGAGATGCATTATGTCATCACCAGCCCGAACGGGCATACCCAGTACATCGTCGACATGGCATACCCAGCGAGCAAGGTGTGCATCGAATACGACGGCGATCACCACCGTCGCTTCCGCAGCCAGTACGTGCGGGATCAGCGCAAGCGCCGCGAATTGCGGGCCATGGGATGGACAGTTATCGAGGTGTTCGCTGATGATCTGTGGAACGAGCCAAATCAGCGCGAATTCGCGCAACATGTCGCCAACGCGCTGCAGGCTCCGCTCACCGGCAGGCCACAACGCCCATTCCGAGCGCTGGCCGACCCAACGATTGCGGTCAATGCACGAAAAGGTGAGCACCAGAGGCGCATACGCAGACAAAACGGCGCACATTCCCGCCCGTAACAGCCCCACCGTGTAGGGATTTCCCCATGATGTAGGGATGCGTTTTTACACAATGGCGGAAATTAGCCGTTTTTCATCCCTACAATGTGGGAAATTCCCTACACCATGGGAAATTCCCTACACGGTGGAGCAATCCCTACACGGTGGGCGCCGACACGGGACGCCCGGCTTATATGCGAAGTGCCCGCACGGCCAAAGCCATGCGGGCACCTTATACGTTCAAGCGGCTTGCGCGTCTCTCACCCCGTTACAGTCGTAACACCGCAGTACTACAACCACGAAGCAACGCAGCTAACGCTCCATCACTTAGTTTTCGTAGAAAATGAAGTGATGCGTGTGTCCTCTAGGCGCACCGAAGGAAGGCGTACGAAGGTACGTCGACTGAGGAGCAACGACGAGGACACTCTATCACTTAGTTTTCGTCTTCGTCGGGGTCGTAGTCGACGCCAGTCTCTGCGCGCTGCTCGTCCGAGATCGGAGCCGGGGCACCGGTCAGCGGATCACGGCCACCGCCGGCCTTCGGGAAGGCGATGACGTCGCGGATGGTGTCGGTGCCGGCAAGGATGGACACGGTACGGTCCCAACCGAGGGCGATGCCCGCGTGAGGCGGAGCGCCGTACTTGAAGGCCTCGAGCAGGAAGCCGAACTTCTCCTCGGCCTCTTCCTTGCCGATGCCCAGCACGTTGAGCACGCGGTCCTGAATGTCGTCGCGGTGGATACGCACGGAACCGCCGCCCATCTCCTCACCGTTGCAGACGATGTCGTAGGAGTCGGACATGGCGTGCTCGGGGTCCTTGTCGAACTTGTCGATCCAGTCCTTGCTCGGCATGGTGAACGGGTGGTGCATGGAGGTCCACTTGGAGTGGCCCACGGCCACATCGTCGTCGTCCGGATCGTCGGTGGGCTTGAACAGCGGGAAGTCCACAACCCAGGTGAAGGCGAACTTCTTCGGGTCGAGCAGGCCTTCGCGGCGGGCGAGCTCCACGCGCACGGCGCCGAGCAGCAGCTGAGAGGACTCGCGGGAACCGGCGGCGAAGAACACGGCATCGCCCGGCTCGGCGCCGACGGCCTCGCGCAGGCCGTTGCGCTCCTCATCGGACAGGTTCTTGGCGACAGGTCCCTTGAGCTCGCCGTCTTCGGCGAAGACCACGTACGCAAGGCCCTTGGCGCCACGCTGCTTGGCCCACTCCTGCCATGCGTCGAACTGACGACGCGGCGTGGCGGCACCGCCCTTGAATACGACGGCACCCACGTACGGGGCCTGGAACACGCGGAACGGTGTGTTCTTGAAGTAGTCGGTGAGCTCGACGAGCGGGTTGCCGAAGCGCAGATCCGGCTTGTCGGAACCGTACTTGTCCATGGCCTCCTGCCAAGAGATGCGCGGCAGCGGCAACTGAACGTCGTAGCCGGCGACCTTCCAGATGGCGGCGATGACCTTCTCGGCCATGGCCATCACATCCTCCTGGTCCACGAAGCTCATCTCCATGTCGAGCTGGGTGAACTCGGGCTGACGGTCGGCGCGGAAGTCCTCATCACGGTAGCAGCGGGCGAGCTGGTAGTAGCGCTCGACACCGGAGACCATGAGGAGCTGCTTCAACAGCTGCGGGGACTGCGGCAGGGCGTACCAGGAGCCAGGCACCAGACGGGCCGGCACCAGGAAGTCGCGTGCGCCTTCCGGCGTGGACTTGATGAAGGTCGGGGTCTCGACCTCGGTGAAGTCCATGTCCTCGAGGGCGTGGCGGGCGGCCTTGGCCATGTCGGAACGCAGCTTCAGGTTGTACTGCATGGACGGGCGACGCAGGTCGAGGTAGCGGTACTTCAGACGCACGTCCTCGCCCGGGAGCTTGTTCTCGGACTCGTTCTCGAGCGCGGTGGACACCTGGAACGGCAGGGCGTCCGCCTTGGCGAGGATGTCGATGTTCTCGGCCACGACCTCGATCTTGCCGGTGGCCAGATGGGTGTTCTCGTTGCCGTCCGGGCGCAGTCGCACTTCGCCGGTGACCTGGATGACGAATTCGCTGCGCAGCGGGCGGGCCATTTCCTCGTCGTAGATGACGACCTGCACCAGACCGGTGTTGTCGCGAAGATCGATGAAAGCCACGCCGCCGTGGTCGCGGCGACGATCGACCCAACCGGCGAGAGTGACCTTCTGGCCGACCAGGGCCTCGGTCACGTCGGTGGCATGATGTGTTCTGTAAGCCGTCTGGCTCATTATATGCTTCTCCTCGATTTGACTCGAATATGATTCGAATACGTCAGATTTCGACGGTTTGCTGGGCAACCACAGTATCCGGCTCCCACGACGTGCAATCGGCGGCGGTCTGCTCGCCGGTGACGATGTTCTTGACCTCGTCACCGGTGGATTCCTCGCCTTCGGTGGCGCTGGCCGGGAACCACACGTACGGGATGCCGAGCTTGTCCGCATACTTAATCTGCTTGCCGAGCTTTGCCGCGGTGGGAGCCACGTCGGTGGCGATGCCACGGGCACGCAGCTGGGCGGCGATGCGGTTCGCAGCCGGGCGATCCTCCTCGTTCCAGACCGCCACAAGCACTGCAGCCGGGGAGACGCGATTGGCGTGCGCACCGGCGGTATGCAGCATGTAGCTCACCAGTCGGCTCAGGCCGATGGACAGGCCCACGCCCGGATACTTGCGGTTGCCCTGAGAGGCGAGGTTGTCATAGCGGCCACCGGAGCAAATGGAGCCTAGGGATGCAGCGCCGTCGAGGAAGGTCTCGTACACGGAACCGGTGTAGTAATCAAGGCCACGGGCGATCTTCAGGTCCGCGATCACCGACCCCGGACGGATGGCGGCGGCCTCATCCACGATCATCGCCAGCGTATCGAGTCCCTGGCGGGCCAGCGTGTATGCCTCGGAATCCTTGGCGATGCCGTGCGCCTCGCACAGCTCATCGAACTTGGCGGCCAGCTCGGCGCCGTCGGCGGCGGTCAGGTCTGCGAGTTCAAGGCATGCCCGGGCCTGCGCTTCAGTGGCACCACAGGTTTCGACCAACAGTTTGGTCACTTCATCGGCACCGATCTTGTCAAGCTTGTCGATCTCACGCAGCACGCCCTCGATGTCCGTCAGCCCCAGTCCGCAGTAGAAACCTTCGGACAGCTTGCGGTTGTTGGCGTGCACCGTGGCCTTCGGCAGGCCGAACGCACGGAGTTCCTCCAGCGCAGAGACCATGACCAGCGGCAGTTCCACTTCATAATGGTCGGGCAGCTCGCCGGCACCGATCACATCGATATCCGCCTGGACGAACTCGCGGAAGCGGCCTTCCTGGGGGCGCTCGCCGCGCCAGACCTTCTGAATCTGCCAGCGCTTGAACGGGAAGGCCAGATCGCCGGAATGCTCCACCACATACCGGCTCAGCGGAACGGTCAGATCAAAGTGCAGTCCGAGACGATCCTCAATCGGAGTGTCGGATTCATGACCGACCTCCTGCAGACGGCTCAGCAGGTAAATCTCTTTGCTGGTCTCGCCTTTTTTCAGCAGGGAAGCGCCAGTTTCCACCGCTCTGGTCTCAATGCCGATAAAGCCATTGAGCTCAAAAACCTTACGAAGCGTATCGATGACACGCTGCTCCACAACACGTTCGGAGGGGAGCCACTCCGGGAATCCTGATATTGATGCACCTTTAGCCACGAAATCAATATAATAGGTGAGGGTTGCGTCAACGCCATGCCAATTGTCGGCATCCGAGGCGCTTCCACCCACTCACACTACGCTTGTAAGGAGCTGGCCATGGCCGACGAGACTGTCACCGAAACCGAAAACACCGCTGCAACCGAAGAGCAGGCAACGACACCCGCACCCGCGGTCAGCGAGGCCAAACCGACTCCGACCCCTGCCTCAATGCCGAAGCCGCATGCCCCCTCCCCCGCCGCCTTCGCCAAGAAGACGCCGGCCAAGCAGCACACCGCAGCTCCGACCACCACCTCCACCGCCTACACTGACGCAGATGTCAAGGCCTCCGAGGCATTCGGACGCGTGGACGACAATGGTGCCGTATTCGTCAAGGAAGGCGAGGGCGAACGTGAAGTCGGCCAGTTCCCTGACGTTTCCAAGGAAGAGGCTCTGGCGCTGTACGCCCGTCGCTTCCTGGATCTCAAGGCCAAGCTTGACCTGTTCGCCGGCCGTCTGTCTTCCGCCAACATCAAGGCCCGTGAAATCGACGAATCGCTCAAGCTGCTGGGCGAGGAGACGAACGAGCCCGCGGTCGTAGGCGATATCGCCGCGCTGAAGGCGCAGTTCGAGGAACTGAAGGCCGCCGGTGAGGCCAAGAAGACCGAATTGGCCGAAGCCCGCAAAGCCGCCATCGCCAAGGCCGTTGCCGAGCGTACCGCCATTGTGGAGAAGGCCGAAGCGCTGGCCGCATCCTTGGGTGACAACACCAACTGGCGTTCCACCGCCGATAAGTTCCGTACCCTGTTCGACGAATGGCAGAACCACCAGCGCACCACCACCCGAATCGACAAGCCCGAGGCCGAAGCGCTGTGGAAGCGCTTCTCCGCCGCCCGCACCACCTTCAACCAGGCCCGTCGCAAGTGGGCTCAGGCTCGCGACAACGAACGCAACCATGCAAAAGAGGTCAAGGAAGCGATCATCGCCGAGGCCAACGAGCTCAAGGATTCCACTGCATGGGGAGAGACCTCCCGCAAGTTCAACGATCTGATGGACCGCTGGAAGAAGGCCGGTCGTGCCGGCCGCACCGAGGACGATGAGCTGTGGACCAAGTTCCGCGAGGCCGCTGACACCTTCTTCAACGCCCGCCAGGCCGACCGCGACCAGATGAACACCGCGGAGAAGGAGAATCTGGCCAAGAAGGAGGAGCTGCTGGTCAAGGCCGAGGCCTTGGTGCCGGTGAAGACCGACGACGAAGCCAAGAAGGCCCGTCAGGAACTCGCCAAGATCCAAGAGGAATGGGATCAGATCGGCTACGTGCCTCGTGAGGACATGCGCCGCATCGAGAACCGTCTGGATGCCGTGGACAAGCAGATCAAGTCCGTCGAGGACGCCGCGTGGAAGCAGTCCGATCCTGAGGCCGATGCGCGAAAGTCCAGCTTCGAGGAGCAACTGAACGCCCAGCTTGCAGAGCTCGACGCCAAGATCGCCGCTGAAACGGATGAGAAGAAGAAGGCCAAGCTCGAAGCCGAGAAGGCCACCAAGGAGCAGTGGCTGAACGCCATCAAGTAAGATTGCAGCAGGGTCTTGACTGCATATCCGCGTCAAGACCCTGCTGGTATGAGTGAAGCCCGGTACGTAAGTAAGTGCCGGGCTTCACTCGTCATAGGGGCCGATACTCTGGCAATCGTCGCAAGGCAGACCACCGGAGAGCCGAAAGCAGACGGCTTGCGCTCAGGCCTGGGTACCTGTCACAGGGACTTCTGGCCGTACCAGAGGATGAGCGGCAAGATACTCGATAAGCGGCTGGCTGTATGGCATGTCGAGTTCGCCGTAGTTGCTGCCTGCGCGGAATGCTGAGAAGGAGTCTCCGCCTTGCAGGAGATATGAGTTGGATGCGATGATCACCAGATCATCATCTGAAATCGAAGTACCGTCGATCGTCAGGTCCACGATGCGAACCGGGGCTTTCTCAAACGCTTCCTCGGCCTTTGACACGGCATCGTCATGCTGTGTCCCGTCAGCTTCCGAACCTGCACCGGAGTCCTTAGACGAGTCCGTGTCCTGTTCACAGACCGCAGGCTGTGCACCGTTCTCCTCACCGCATACCACATAGTGATATGCCACATTGGAGGAAATGCCCAGCGGCCGGCGTTCTATCCGCCCGTCTTTGCTGCCGAACTGTTGGGCAAGCACCGCTTTGAGCATACGGCCGGTCAGCGTCTCATGGGCGGCTTTGAATTGCAGCGCCAGAAGACTGTCCACCTCTCGCACCGTCACCGAACCGTCCCTATTCAGGTCGAGCCGATCCGTGCGAAGGCTGCCGTCATTGGAGAAACCGACCACCGGCAGTCTGTTGCCAGCATAGACATGCCTCATGATGGACGCTCTATTGGCGTCCGCCACCAGCATGCCCACGGAACCCTCACGTCCCGGCGACGTCCTTTTGTCGAAATTCTTGCCCTTGGCAAGAGACCCCACGGTCTCTTCGCCGACGGTATCCGCATGAGCCTGCGCGGCGGCATAGGTGCGCTCCGCACGGGCCACCATGCCGTTGGCGTCCGCGCCTGCCGACATCCACGCCGCCTGTCGCACCGAATGACCATTCAGGCCATCTATGGCGAGTACGCCTTGCACATTGGTCTGGCCGGTTCCATTGCCGAGATCCACGTCGGCCACACGAACCGTGGCACGACTGCCATGCCCCGTGATGATGAGATCCTGCACGGCCATGTCCTGACCATAGCTTCCGGCTTCATACACTGGTGCCCCGCCATCGGTGATCATCTGCTTGACGGCATGGGAGTGGCCGGCATACACCAGATCGACATCGCGGCCAATCTCTTTGGCGGCGGAAGCATCCGCATGCAGCAACGCCACCACGGCATCCACTTTGCCGGAACGCTTCAAATCACCGGCAACACGGTTGATGGCGTCCACGGCCCGCTCGCTCAAATCGGCGTCACGGGTGATCTGCGGTGTCGCGACCGAGCCGAGCGCATCGGTGAGCGCCCCCACGAACCCGATACGCTTGCCGTTGACCGTGCGAATCGTGTAATCCTTGACTCTGCTGAGCTTGCCATCCGCCGCTTTGTTGGCTGCCGAAACGTTGGCGCACAGCCAGTCGATGCCATTGGCGGGATCCGCGATGCGATTGTTGAAATCGGCTACCGAACGGTCGAATTCATGATTGCCCACGGCGGAAATCGTCAGCCCCCATTCGCGAGCCATGTCCAGAGTGGGGCGATCTTTGGCCACGGCTGATTCGTATGGCGAACCACCCACCAGATCACCCGCTGACACTGCAACCATATTGCCCGCATTGTGCCCATTCGCCAGCGTGAAAGCAGTGGCTACGTCGGCACCTCGTTCGATATGGCCATGGAAGTCGGTAATATCCGCGACGGTAACCGTGCGTGTGCCGGCAGCAGGATCGTCGCCGGAAAAAGGAACGGCTCCCGAGGCTCCCGCCATTGCGTTGGGAACCACGAAAGCCGTAGCGATGCTGGCAATTACTGCGATAAGGCTGACGCCAAGCCACCTTTTTCCGCCGATCCACCTCTGTCGGCGATTCATACCTACCTTCACGGTCGACAATATATGTTTCCCGATTGAACGGGCGAACGCCCGGAATCAACGGACAGGTGAATTTTGATTGTCGTTTTGGCAGGCTGTTAGACTCCCAGATGTGAGCACTCCCAATCAGCATCCCAATCACATCCGTACCGTAGCCGATCTCTTCGTCGAATGTCTGGTCAACGAGGGCGTCGAGACCATGTACGGCATCCCCGGCGAGGAGAACATCCCGCTGATGGAAGCCCTTGCGCGCGACGGCCGTATCCGCTTCATCCTGACCCGTCATGAACAGGGTGCCGGGTTCATGGCCGCGACACAAGGCCGTCTGACCGGCAAACCAGGCGTGTGCCTGGCCACGCTCGGTCCGGGCGCATTGAACCTGACACTGCCGGTCGCACAGGCGAACAGCGCCAATACGCCGCTTGTAGCCATTTGCGCACAAGGCAACGTGACCCGTCTGTACAAGGAATCGCATCAGATCATCGATCTGGTCTCCGTGTTCCGCCCACTGACCCAGTGGACATCGATGATCGTGGAGCCTGCATCCGTACCGGAGATGGTGCGTAAGGCCTTCGCGATCACACAACGCAACCGTCCGGGTGCCACGTGCCTCATCCTGCCCGAGGATGTGGCCGAAATGCCGGCACCGGCAGGGGCTCGCCCTTTTCCGCTGCCGGAACGTATGCGTTTCGCCCCCACCTCGGACACCATCGAACGCGCAGTGAACATCATCCGCGCAGCAAGGCATCCCATCATCCTGGCGGGCAACGGCGTGGCCCGCGGTGATGCAGAGAACGAGCTGCTGGCATTGGCCGAGCAGCTCAACGTGCCGGTGGCCACCACGTTCGAAGGCAAGGGCGTGATCTCCGACCGTATCCCACTCGCGCTCGGCGTGGTGGGCTTCATGCGCCACGATTACGAGAACTTCGCGTTCGACGAGGCCGATCTCATCATCGCGGTGGGCTTCTCGATCCAGCAGTTCGACCCGAAGAAGATCAATCCGAACGACGACAAGACCATCATCCACATCAATACGTTCAGCGAGGACACCGATGCGCATTACTCGACTGCGCTCAATATCATGGGCGACATCAATGCCACGTTGCAATCGCTGATCGCCCAGCTCAACGCCGAGCATATTACGTTCGGCGTCTCGCATCCGAAAATCCACGAGCTGCTGACCCATGAATACGAGGCGTACACGCACGATGATTCGTTCCCGATGAAACCGCAGCGCATTGTGGCGGACACGCGACGCGCGATGGAGACGGATACGGACATCACATTAGTGGATACGGGCGCGCTGAAAATGTGGATGGCGCGCCTCTACCCCACCTATTATTCGAACACGTGCGTGATTGACAATTCCCTCTCCACCATGGCTTGGACGCTGCCCGGTGCAGTGGCCGCCTCGCTGGAGCATCCCGGACGCCCGGTGCTGGCGGTGATGGGAGACGGCTCATTCATGATGAATGTCCAGGAAATCGAAACGGCAGTGCGCGTGGGTGCCCGAATCGTGATTCTGGTATGGGTGGATGAAGCGTATGGCCTCATCAAATGGAAGATGGACCTGCACGACGGCTCGCACGAATACGTGGACTTCAACAATCCGGACGTGGTGGCACTCGGCATGAGCTTCGGTGCGAAGGGTCACTTCATCGAATCGGCAGATGAACTGTATCCGACTCTCCGGTCCGCGCTCCGTTCGGGATCGGGCATCGACATCATCGCCTGTCCCGTCGATTATTCCGAGAACATGAAGCTCATCGACAAGCTCGGCGAGGTAGATTTCAGCGGCTGAACGGCTGAATATGAACGAGCCCCGGTCCCATCATGGAATCGGGGCTCGTTCTGTCTTATGAGCCGTCAGGCTGTTGCTGGCTGTTGCTGACTATCGATGACTATCGCTCAGCGGACCTACTCAGCGGACTGCTGACCGGAGTTGTCACCGGAATCGGCGGCGGCATCCACCAGCGCAGGCTTGTCGCCTGCATCGCCGGAACCATTATCAGCCGAAGCGTCAGCCGGAGCGGCATCGTCGGCCGAGTCATTCGCGCCATCCGCAGCGACCGGCTCCTCGAACTGTTCGCCCTTGAAGGTGAACTCTCCAAGGATGCCCTCGCCTTCGGAATCGACCACAACGCGCTGGCCATCCTGCAAATCACCCATGAGGATCTTCTCGGAGATGGCATCCTCGATGTCACGCTGAATCACTCGACGCAACGGACGGGCACCCAGCAACGGGTCGAAGCCCTTCTGAGCGAGCAGATCCTTGGCGGCATCGGTCAGTTCAAGCGACATGTGACGATCGAACAGGCGGTCGTTGAGCTGCTTGACATCGAGGTCCACGATCTGACGCACCTGCGGCTCTGTAAGCTGCTTGAAGACGATGATGTCGTCCAGACGGTTCAGGAACTCAGGGCGGAACTGCTGCTTGAGTTCGGCGCTCACCTGCTCCTTCATGCGTTGGTAGCTCGACTCGGTGTTGGAACCGAGGTTGAAGCCGGTGTTCGCCATCTTCGCGATGTCACGCGTACCGAGGTTCGTGGTGAGGATGATGATGGTGTTCTTGAAGTCCACCTTGCGACCCTGGCCATCGGTCAGGTGACCGTCATCCAGCACCTGCAGCAGCGTGTTGAAGATGTCCGGGTGAGCCTTCTCGATCTCGTCGAAGAGCACCACGGAGAACGGCTTGCGGCGCACCTTCTCGGTGAGCTCGCCACCCTCTTCGTAGCCCACGTATCCCGGGGGCGCGCCGAACAGACGCGAGGCCGCGTACTTTTCGGAGAACTCGGACATATCCACACGGATCAGGGCGTCCTCATCGTCGAACAGGAATTCGGCGAGAGCCTTGGCCAGCTCGGTTTTGCCCACACCGGTCGGACCGGCGAAGATGAACGAACCGGCCGGACGCTTCGGATCCTTGAGGCCCACGCGCGTACGGCGGATGGAACGGGACAGTGCGGACACCGCTTCATCCTGACCGATGATGCGCTTGTGGAGCTCGGCCTCCATGTTGAGCAGCTTCTTGGACTCGGCCTGCGTGAGCTTGAACACCGGGATACCCGTGGTGGAACTGATCACCTCGGCAATCACGTCCTCATCCACGACCATCTTGACGTCGGACTCGCCTTCGCGCCAAGAGTCTTCCTTGGCTTTACGATCGGACTCCAGCTTCTCCTGCTGGTCGCGCAGCTCGGCGGCCTTCTCGAAGTCCTGTCCCTTGATGGCCTCATCCTTTTCGGCAGCCACCTTGGCGATCTTCGTGTCCAGCTCCTTGAGCTCGGGCGGTGCCGTCAGACGCTTGATGCGCAGACGCGCGCCAGCCTCATCGATCAGATCGATGGCCTTGTCCGGCAGGTGACGGTCCTGAATGTAACGCGCCGAAAGCTCGGCCGCAGACTGGAGCGCCCCATCCGTGATGGTCACATGATGGTGGTTCTCGTAGCGGGACCGAAGACCCTTGAGAATCTCGATGGTCTCGGCGATCGTCGGCTCATGCACTTGAATCGGCTGGAAACGACGTTCCAGAGCCGCATCCTTCTCGATGTACTTACGGTATTCGTCCGTAGTGGTGGCGCCGATGGTCTGCAGCTCGCCTCGAGCCAGCATCGGCTTGAGCATATCGGAGGCGCCCAGCGCACCATCAGCGGAGCCTGCACCGACAATGGTATGGATCTCGTCGATGAATAGCACGATGTCGCCGCGGGTCTTGATCTCCTTCAGGACCTTCTTCAGACGCTCCTCGAAATCACCACGGTAACGGGAACCGGCAACCATGGAACCAAGATCGAGCGAGTAGACCTGCTTGCCCTTGAGCGTCTCCGGCACATCACCGGCGTTGATCTTCTGGGCGAGGCCTTCCACAACGGCAGTCTTGCCCACACCCGGTTCGCCAATCAGCACCGGGTTGTTCTTGGTGCGACGGGAGAGCACCACCATGACGCGCTCAATCTCATTGGTACGCCCGATGACCGGATCCAACTTGCCTTCTGCGGCTTCCTGCGTAAGGTTGCGGCCGAACTGGTCGAGAATCGCGGAGCCCGACTTGTTCTGCTTGTCTGCCACACCGCCGGCATTGGCGAGATCACCCTTGCCGTCGCTCGACCCGTTGCCCGAATTGCCGCGAATCATATCGATGGTCGCGCTGCGCAGCTCACCCAGATCGACACCCATCTTGATCAGCACCTGGGTGCCCACGCCTTCGCCTTCACGGATCAGACCGAGCAGAATATGCTCGGTGCCGATATAGCTGTGCCCCAGCTGCAGGGCCTCGCGAAGCGAGAACTCCAGCACCTGCTTGGCGTGCGGAGTAAAGGGGATGTGCCCGTTCGGAGCAGCGTTGCCCTTGCCGATCATCTCTTCGACCTGTTTGCGGGTGGCGTCCAGCTCCACACCCTTCGAGGCAAGCGCCTTGGCGGCGACTCCCTCGCCTTCGCGGATCAGGCCGAGCAGCAGGTGTTCGGTGCCGATGTAGTTGTGCTGGAGAGACCTGGCCTCTTCCTGCGCCAACACGATCACGCGCCGTGCACGGTCGGTAAACCGTTCGAACATGCTTGTCCTTCCTCAATTGACATTCCGTCTTACTCTACCGATTCGCGGTGACGTTTATTCACATCATTCCGTGAATTGCGCCGTAAGCGGGAAAGAAAACGATATGCTGGACGTATCGGATTCGCCATCCATACTGATGCATAGGAGGTTGTGATGACTGAACTGAACGCCAAGGCTGACATTGTAGTTGGTGTTGATGGTTCCGACGAATCGTTCGCGGCATTGAAATGGGCCCTTGAAGAGGCCGCGCTGACCGGTCAGAACGTCAATGCGGTATTCGGCTGGACCCATTCCTGGGACATGGGGTCGGAGCCCGATAGCGACGAGGCTTGGGCCACCATCCGACATGACATAGCGAATGAACTGCGCGACTGGGTGGATCGAGCCGCCAAAGGCATTGACTTCGATCCCGCGAACCTCAAACTCACTTCCGTCAAGGCTTCGGGCACCGCTGCCCTGTTGCAGATCGGGCATAACGCCCAGCAGATCGTCGTGGGGCGGCGTTCACTGGGGCGCGTGGCGCGTTGGTTCCTCGGTTCGCTATCCGCCTCCTTGGCCGAAGAAGCGCAGGTTCCAGTGACCGTGGTGCGTATCAGCGGCAGCGAAGAGGAGACCGTGACCGACGCCATCGCCAATGCGCTCACCCCAAGTGACACGACGGTGCATTACGTGAATCCCGCGCCTGAAGCCAAGCCGGCCGGCCGGCCGGTGGTGGTTGGCGTCGATGGCTCAGAGACCTCTCGGCACGCCTTTGATTTCGCGTTGGAACAGGCCCGCATCCATGACAAGCCGCTGAACGTGATGTTCTGTTGGCAGTTACGCGACCTCGGGGTAATCCCGGGTTATGAGAACGCCGTTGCGCCGGTGGAGGTCGGACAGCAGCGCGCCGAAGCGATACTCTCGGATCTGATGGCCAAGGTATCCGTTCCCGAAGGCGTGAAAGTCGCCTTCGACGCTTTCCATATCCCGGCGTCCAAGGGACTGATCGCCGCTTCCCGGTATGCAAGTCATCTGGTGGTCGGGTCGCGAGGCCTGTCCGGTCTGGATGCGCACTTCCTCGGCTCGGTGTCCCGTCAGATCGTCAACTTCGCCGAATGCACGGTGACCGTCGTGCACTGAGATAATCGTTCCGTGGGGCGCTCCCGTCGCGAAGCGTCCTACGGATTCTTTTCCCCCTTCCACAGCACCCCATGGATTCTCCCCACACACAGCACCCCAAGGTATTTCTGGCGGAACTCTCCCTACAATGAAGCCAGGCATTCCCCACGTAGTATTCTGCGTCTATTGCTCGTTGTGCGAAGCGTCATCAGCACCATCCGGGGAGTCGATGTCCGTATCATCGGTGTCGACGACTTCCTCGGTCCTGCTCTGACGAAGCTGCTCGATCAGATCGATGACGGTTTCCAGTTCCGGCGACACATCTTCCGATACGGCGGAATCATCGTCAACCAAATCATCATCCATGTCGCCGTCATCATCGCCGTCATCCACGGTGGTGTTGGCAAGGATGTCCTCTTCGGTGGCCTCGTCATCCTCATCGTCATCCTCGTCATCGATATCGTCATCGTCGATATCGACGCCAACGGAATCCGCATGATCAAGAGCGTCGTCGTCCGGTTCGGACTCGTCGTCATCATCACGAATGGTGCCGTCTTCCCCGTCATCGGGATCCGATTCAGCCGACGTTTCGTCGGACAGCGAGCCGGGATCCGCATCACGGTATCCAGCCACCGCATCGGAGGCATCCGTCACCGAGATTGTCGCATCGTTCTCGGTGATATCGGTCGAGTCGGCAACGACGTCCTCAACATGGCTCGAATCACTGCCGTCCAGGCCGCCTTCCGACAATGCCGTCCCTTCTGGCGCGCCAGACACGTCAGTCGGCTGCGTGCCGGCGTGTCCGGCATCAACGGCATCAATAGCATCCGCAGTGGTATCGGAGGCCTCTCCCACCTCAGATACGGTCGTCGTCTCGTCCGTCGCTTCGGAAACCTCGGCAACCTTGACAGCTTCAGGCCCGCCAGCCTCAGCCTCAAATCCAGCCTCAGCCTCATCATCATCCAAGATAGGCGACTGCCTGCGCGTCTTGGCATGCGCCACGATATCGATATGCAGGTCATCCAAAGCAGGCTTGGACTGCACCCAGATGCGACTCGGCTCAGGGGGTTCGATTTCGGAATGCTCGCCACAGCCATGATCGAGCGAGACCACACGACCGTCATCCGGGCTCCACTTGTTGGCGCAGACGCCGAACATGCGGTTCAGCTCGCCCGTCAGCGGCACAAAGAACCCGCAATCCGAGCATAAATTGCCGTCCGCGGTCTTGGTGCTCAATGCCTTGGGACCTCGAGGTCCGTCATACCAACGCTTGGCCGCCTGTGCACGCCCCAGCGGGCTCAGCACATGACGCCGCGTGAGCCGAAAGGTCTCAGCGGCATCATTGACATCCTCGAGTGAGGATTCCTCGATTTCACCGGTTTCGATGCGTTCATCGTCGGGATCTGTGCCAATGGAGTCGGTCGGTGAAAGATCGGTGGGCTCCAGACGGTCCTTCCACGGAATCCACTTCGGCGGCAGCAGCGCGTCCTCAGTAGGAATCAGTGAGGATTCGTTGACCGTCCACGAGCCGAGTTCCGGGTCGTGATACAACGTCACCGACCACTGCCATCCCTCGTAACCGCGGATATGGGCAGCAAAACGGAAATCGGTGACGTAGTCCTCCATCTCGTTGGCGGTGACGAACTCGCCTACCTGTTCAGGTTCGTCCGCAACCTCGAACAGCACGGCCTGCGCTATGGCGCGAGGATCGGGCGTCACCGTGGTCTCATCAGTATCGGTCATGGATCAATCAATCCTGTACATCAAATTGATCCGCCACAGCACGCAGCAACGAAGCAAGCTTCTTGCTTTCGGCGGAAGACGGGTAGCGGTGTCGACGCAGTGTGTTGCCTGCGGAGTCAAGCATCTTGATGAGGTCCTCGCAAATGGCAGCCATGTCATCCGGCTTGGGACGGGTGGCCTTCACCAGGCTCGGTGCCGATGCGATCAGGCGTACATCCATGGCCTGCGGGCCACGACGTCCGTCCACCACGGAATACTCCACCTTGGCACCCTTGCGCAGCGTAGTGGCGCCAGAGGGCAGGGCCTGAGCCGGCAGGAACACGTCCTTGCCTTCCTCACTGGTGATGAAGCCATAACCCTTGGCTGCGTCAAACCAACGAACTCGACCGGTGGGCATTGCGAAACCTTCCTTAGTGCTTAGGGAGTAATGAACCGAAGGTATAGTGTACCTCACAGGCCTTGACCTGTGCCACCGGGCTGAGTCGTCTTACGCTTTACGCTCACCTGAGAACCACGAGGTCTTCGTTTTGGCGGGCTTGGTCTGCGTCTGATGTCCGGCCGGCGCGGAAGCCATCCGTTCGATGGGCAGGATGACGGTAAAAGTGAGGCCGCCTCCCTCCGTACCGGTGGCGCAAATGAATCCATGATGCGCTTTGACTACGGACTGTGCGATGGCCATGCCCAATCCGGTGCCGCCCTTCTGCCGTGCCCGCGAAGGATCGGCGGTGTAGAAACGCTCGAAAATCTTCGACCGAGATTCAGGCGGAACGCCGGGGCCATGGTCCACGAACTGCAACACGGCATACCGGTATCCGGTCTGCATCGAAGCGCCGACTTCGGCGGCATCGATGAAGCGCCGCATCGACGCCTCTGTGGTAGGCATCTGGGACAGCTGCCGGGGGTCGATGGCGGCGGGCATGGTGCCAATCGCCACTTCCGCCGGAGAATCGGCAGGGGTATACCGGTGGATGTTGCCCACGATATTGGTGACCACTTGGCGCAGGCGCGACGCGTCACCGGACAAGGTTACGGCTTCCCAGCCGCCATCCGCCAACTGCAACGATGCCGGATGGCTCATGTCCCGACCTGGAGCCAGCGCCAGACGATTGCGCATGACCGTGCGGTTCGGGTCAAGCGCATGCAGGTCATCCACGGCATCCGTGACCAGAGAGGCCAGGTTCACGCTGCCCGTCACATCAATGCCACGGCCTTCGTCCAGCCGAGCCAAGGACAGCAAATCCTCCACCAGCACGGTCATACGCTGGCTGGAACGTTCAATATGTTCGATCGATTCGTCGGCGCGCTCCAATGCACCGGGCATGTCACGCTGCATTTTGTACAGTTCCGCGTATCCGTGGATCGCTGCGAGCGGAGTGCGCAGCTCATGGCTGGCGTCGGAGACGAACCGCTTCATCTTCTCGGTGGTCTCTTCCTGCTCATGGAAGCTGACCTCTATTCGGGTGAGCATCGTGTTGAGCGAGGCGGCGAGCGACCCCACTTCGGTGTTCTCCGGAGCGGATGGGATACGCTGGCTCAAATCGCCTGCGGCGATCTTCGCCGCTGTTTTCTCCATACGCTTGAGCGGAGTCATTGTCTGCTGAATGATCAGCGTGGATAATGAGCCGCCCAACAGCAGTACCGCGATGCCCACGACCACGCAGTAGCGAGTCAGCGTATTGAGCGTATCGATCTGGTCGGACAGCGAAAGACCGATATACATCACTCCGCGTATCTTCTCGACTCCTTTGGAGTCTCGTTCGGTCCATTGCATCGGCAATACGCGCCATGGGGAATTCGCCGAAGCAAGCGTGGCATGGCTGACATTGTTGCGTGGATCAGTCAACACCGTAGTGACGCGGCTGGTGGATTGAGAGGAGTCGCTGCCATCCGTGCCGCCGCCTCCGGAGGCATCGCCCTGTGCGGGAGACTGTGCGGTGTCACTCTGCACCTGAACGATCTGCTTGGCGACTGCGGGGGCGGTGAACACCTGCCCGAGCGTGATACCCGAGGTATCACCGTCCGAAGGAAGCACCGGTATGGAGACCAGACCATCCTTCAGCTGTGGCAACAGCGGCGTCACTGTCAGCGGATTGCCGTCTGCATCCTTGGTGCCGTCCGTGTATTGGAGCTGAAGGAAATAGGAATTGGGGCTGGTCAACCCATTCGAATTATCGTCTTTGGCCAGAAGATCGATGTTATTGAACACCAGCTGGCTTTGCACACGAAGCTGCGTATCGACCTTCTCCATCATGTAGTTGCCCACCAGAGTGCGAATCGAGAAGGAAATCACTGTGACGCCCACAAGCAGCACCACGATGGTGCAGGCCACAAGTTTGCCGCTCAGTGAGACACGGTCAAGATGGCGCAGGAAAAAATTGCGCTTACGCTCGTGATGTTCCTTGAGATACTGGAGCCCCGGCACATTCACACGTGGACTGCTGTCTGTCGAGGTGTTTGCCATGGAGCTCTTGGTGCCGGAGACTGCGGGCGATGCCGGAGAAACTGGCTGCGGGGACTTCTCAGGGCTGGTCATGCACACCTGCCGTCTTAATGCTTCGGCTCGCGAATCATGTAACCGATGCCACGCTTGGTTTCGATCAGCGGGGTCACCTTGTGCTTTTCGCCATTGTCATCGGTGACTTCGATGCCATCGACTTTCTTGCGCAGATAGGAGATGTACGATTCCACAATGGCGGCATCCCCTCCCCAGTCGTATTGCCAGACATGGTCCAGGATCTGGGCCTTGGACAGCACACGGCCTTCGTTATCCATCAGGTAGCGCAACAGCTTGTATTCGGTGGGGCTCAGATCGATGGGCTGACCCGCACGGGTCACATCATGGGAGTCTTCGTTGATTTCCAGATCGGCGACGCGGATAATCGGATCGTCTTCCACCTGCTCCCGGGTACGGCGCAGGATGGCCCGGATGCGCGCCACCACTTCCTCAAGGCTGAAGGGCTTGGTGACGTAATCGTCGCCGCCTACGGTCAATCCCATGATCTTGTCCTGGGTGTCGTCGCGCGCGGTCAGGAACAATACCGGCGCATCGATGCCTTCCTGCCTGATGCGGCGGGTTACCGTGAACCCATCAATGTCAGGCAGCATGACATCAAGAACAATCAGGTCCGGCTGCACCTTCTCAATCACTTCGATGGCTTCGGAACCGGATGCCGCGGTGTTGACCTCGAATCCGGCGAAATGCAACGAGGCGACCAGAAGTTCACGAATGGACGGTTCGTCGTCTACGACAACAATCGATGCTTCAATAGGCTTACTCATGCTTTCTAGAGTGGCGCGCCCGTCTGGGTGTTTCCTGAATACTCGCTTGAAGTTTTTTCCTGGGCTTCTTCTCAGTGCTCTTATGAGCGCTCTTGCGCCGACGACGTTTCACCATCACGACGGCCACGATGGCCAGCACCACCAGCACACCGACCATGATCGCGACGCCAAACATCACAGTGGAGCGTGATGTGGTGGTCTTCTTGGCCTGCGCGATCTGGTCCATCATGGCAGTGGCCGCCCCGGGCCAATCAGGCGTGCTTTTCATCAAAGGCGCCTGCGCGGCATCAGATAATTTGTCGACCGTGTCCTGGTTTCTCAGCCACTCGTCGGAATTGGAAGAGACCGCCACGACCAGATTGCCATCATTGGAGGCCACCGCCAGCAGCACGGTGTTGGGCTGGGGATTGGTGGATTCCAATACATTGGAGGCCCATTGTTGCGGCGTCTGTTCGCTATTGAAGCTGGACAGGTACAGCAAGTGGACATGCACGCCGGTTTCCTGTTCGGTCTGCGCAATGGCATCGGTGACTTCGGCGGCATGGGATCCAAGCAGGTTCTCAGTATCGGTGATGTTATCGGTGATGGTGACGCCACTGTTCGAACTGTTCGAATCATTCGCACTGGGGTCCGAGTTATCCCCATACGCGTTGACGGTCAGAGACATGCAGGCAAGCACCAGTGCAATACACGCGAAAACCGCACAGACAAGCCAATTCCCCGCCTTGCGTCGTTGAGTCGTACTGCATGATGCCGAAGCTGGAACCACATTGGTCATAAAAACGTCCGCCCAATTCGAATTTGCCATAAGCTCCACCATAGCGTTCGGTATTCGCAATAACGAACGCCCGTTACCGAGCACATCATCGACAGAAAGGAGCAACGATGCCCCAATATCAAGTAGATTCCGAGCGAATCCAATCGTCGTCGGCCGCTGTGGCGGGGTCCGTGGCGCAAATCAGGCAGGCAGTCGGCGGCATGTATACCAATCTCGCCGCGCTGCAAGAGGCCTGGCGCGGATCGGCGGCCACACAATTCACCTCAGCGGTAGCAGGGTGGCGAGCGGCGCAACAGCAGATGGAGGCCTCACTGGAATCAATACAGCGTGCACTGGCTTCAGCGTCCACGGTATATGCGGACGCCGAAGCCGCGGCTTCACGGCTGTTCGCGCAATGACCGATGCGCCGTTTGCATTCCTGGCCAATCCAATGAACTGATCCAAAACGAGTGTCGGGGAGGCTCCCGAAGGAACCTCCCCGACACTCAGTCAGTTAGAGCTGCAATCAGCTGGCAATCGGATACCGATCAGTAGCCCATGTCAGCGCCGGCACCAGCCGGGGCGGCAGCCTTCGGCTCCGGCTTGTTGGCCACAACGGCCTCGGTGGTCAGGAACAGGCCAGCGATGGAAGCGGCGTTCTGCAGAGCGGAGCGCGTCACCTTCACCGGGTCGGTCACGCCAGCGGCCAGCAGGTCTTCGTAAGTGTCGGTGGCAGCGTTGAAGCCCTCGCCCTCCGGCAGGGAACGGACCTTGTCGATCACCACGTCACCGGACACACCGGAGTTCTCGGCGATCTGCTTGATCGGAGCTTCGATGGCACGGAACACGATAGCGGCACCGGTAGCCTCTTCGCCGGTCAAGGAGGTGACAGCCTCGTCCTTCTCGGCCTTGGCGGCAGCCTGAACGAGAGCCACGCCACCACCAGGCAGCAGGCCTTCCTCGATAGCGGCCTTGGCGTTGCGCACGGCATCCTCGATGCGGTGCTTGCGTTCCTTGGCCTCGACTTCAGTGGCAGCGCCGACCTTGATGACGGCCACGCCGCCGGCCAGCTTGGCGAGACGCTCCTGCAGCTTCTCGCGATCGTAGTCGGAATCGGTGTTCTCGATCTCGGCACGGATCTGAGCCACGCGGGCGTCGATGTCTTCCTTGGAGCCGGCACCCTGAACGATGGTGGTCTCATCCTTGGAGACGATGACCTTCTTGGCGTGGCCGAGCACGGAGACGTCGATGGAGTCAAGCTTGAGGCCCAGCTCATCGGACACGACCTGAGCACCGGTCAGGATGGCCATATCCTGCAGCATGGCCTTGCGGCGGTCGCCAAAGCCCGGAGCCTTGACGGCGCAGGACTTGAAGGTGCCACGGATGTTGTTCAGGATCAGGGTAGGCAGAGCCTCGCCATCAACATCTTCGGCGATGATCAGCAGCGGCTTGCCGGTCTTCATGACCAGCTCGGCGACGTGCACGATGTCCTGCTGAGAGGAGACCTTGCCGGAGGTGAGCAGGATGTACGGATCCTCAAGCACGGCGGTCTGATCGTCGGCATTGGTCACGAAGTACGGAGCGATGTAGCCCTTGTCGAAGCGCATGCCCTCGGTGAAGTCGAGGTCCAGACCGAAGCGGTTGTTGTCCTCGACGGTCACCACGCCGTCCTGGCCGACCTTGTCCAGAGCCTCAGCGATCTTCTCGCCGACTTCGGGATCAGCGGCGGAGATGGTTGCGGTGGCAGCGATCTGATCCTTGGTCTCGACGTCCTTGGCGGCGGCGACGAGCTCCTTGACGATGACTTCGGTGGCCTTCTCGATACCACGACGCAGGGCGATCGGGTTGGAGCCTGCGACCACGTTCTTCAGGCCCTCGTGAACCAGGGACTGGGCGAGCACGGTTGCGGTGGTGGTGCCATCGCCGGCGACATCGTCAGTCTTCTTGGCGACTTCCTTGACCAGCTCGGCACCGATGCGCTCGTACGGATCCTCGAGATCGATCTCCTTGGCGATGGACACGCCATCGTTGGTGATGGTCGGAGCGCCATAGGTCTTGTCGAGCACGACGTTGCGGCCCTTCGGGCCCAGCGTGACCTTGACGGTGTTGGCGAGCTTGTCGAGGCCCTCCAGCATGCCCTGACGGGCTTCCTCATCATAAGAAATGATCTTTGCCATGGTTGTGTGTTCCTCCAAATGGCTATGTATACCGTTATCACCCGCGAGAGCCGATGGGCGAACCGACCGTCAGCTGCCGGTTATCACTCTCGCCCTCCGAGTGCTAACTGTGACATTAGCACTCTCCGCCCGAGAGTGCCAACATCGTGTTTGGAGATTGCGCTATCGGCATGAAAACGAACCTGGCCGTTGGAAGACCACGCAAAAGGTCCCGGTCGATGAGACATCACCAACCGGGACCTTATCTGCGTCGTTGCGGGCAAACCACTCACTCGGGACGTTCTTCGCCAGAAGACAACTTGACGACATCCTTAGCCTGAGTACCTTTACCAGACGAGACGGGCGTATATTCCACCCGATCGCCCTCATACAGCATCTTGAACTTATTGTTGCTGCCGTCGTCCTTGATTTCCGCGTAATGCACGAAAACGTCCTCGCCTCCGCCGTCCGGCTGTATGAACCCGAACCCCTTCTTGGCAAGGAAGAACTTTACGGTACCTTGTGCCATATCTGATCTTTCCTTTGTTCCCTAGGCGTCGCGAACATACCATTAGGGAACGTAGAAAGAACCGCATCGCGCTCCCCCTACCTCGCGACTAGAGCATGATTGTACAGTGACGAGGGAACAATGCCAATCAGAAGCCGAAGAACAAGAAAAAATCGTCTCACTACATGGGCTGAATAGCTTCTCCGGTTTTCCACAAACCCAACGCGATTACACCTGAAATTCAGTCACATCGCCGCTGCCTATGATCGTCGCGATACTCTCCTAGATACTTGGCACAAATGCTAGTTCAACAGCACAACCGTAATCGGAGCGGACAGTCCCTGAACCTGTTCCACCGCGGTAATCCCCAGCGTATTGGCTACGTCCTGAGCGGTGGCCTTGTCGGTTTCATTCTGATACCACACCACCGTGCCGGTTGGCAATGAACCGGTAGGATTGGCCGCTTCCACACTGGTATATCCTGCGGTCTGCAACACGTCCGCCTTCTGTCCGGCGTATCCGGAGACTCCGGTGCCGTTCACCACACGTACTTGTGTGGCCTTGTTCACAGTCGCGGTCTGGGCTTGTTGCGTTTGCTGCTGCGCATTCTGGTCGCTGCTGGATGAATCACTGCTGGACGAATCGGCTGAGGAACTCGAATCATCGCTTGCCGACGAATCACTGGTAGAGGAATCCGAGGAACTCGAGGAATCCGAAGAGTCGGATGCCGACGAATCGGACTTCGTCGTGGATTGCGTCGTGTCACTGGACGCCGTCGTGGATTGGGGTGTCTTCAGATTCAGCAGGTTCTGATACTCGCCACTGCCATATGCCCAAGCGCCGAAGCCGCACAGCGCAGCCACCACGATCACGATGATGAATGGCGCGACGCGGGTCATGACCGGGCGGGAACCGCGATGAGCCCCGACGGGACCCTGGGGCGGATTGTCGAAGACATCCTGTTCATATGATTCGTAGGTCACTTTGTCGCGCGCCATACGCCGGCCTCCTTCATGCAAACTACACCCGAGTGTAACCGTCCGGCACGAAATGGGCTAGCGCGTCGCATGCCATGTCACGGACATGCACTGTATATGCACGTTTGGCTAGAGTATGGAACCATGATCAAACCGCTGAGCGAACTGGTAGAACCGGGCTGGGCGCATGCCTTGGCCGATGTGGAGCCCGTCATCCATCACATGGGTGATTTTCTGAGAGCGGAAAACGCGGCAGGGCGCCCTTGGCTGCCCGCAAGTCACAATATCCTGCGCGCGTTCACCATCCCCTTCGACACCATCAAGGTGCTCATCGTCGGGCAGGACCCCTATCCCACACCCGGCCATCCCGTCGGATTGAGTTTTTGCGTGGCGCCTGATGTTCGCCCGCTTCCCAAGAGTCTTATTAACATATATAAGGAACTGGTGGACGACTTGGGAGTTCCTATGCCGTCCAATGGCGACCTGACGCCTTGGACCACACAGGGGGTCATGCTGTTGAACAGATGTCTGACCGTGGGTGTGGGCAGACCGAATTCCCATCAAGGCAAAGGATGGGAACAGGTCACCGAAGCCGCTATCCGCGCCCTGAACGCCCGCGTGGATGCCAACGGTAAACCAAAACCGCTGGTGGCCATTCTCTGGGGGCGCAATGCGCAAAGCCTTGAACCGCTGCTCACTAACGCCACCATCATCAAGTCGCCCCATCCCAGCCCATTGTCCGCATCACGCGGGTTCTTCGGCTCCAGACCCTTCTCCCGCACCAATCAAGCCCTAATCGCCCAAGGCGCCACCCCGGTTACATGGACGTTGGCGTAAAGCAAACAGCACAGTGTGCTGTTTGTAGCCAACGTGCGAGCCGACAGGCGAGCCAGAAACAAGCCATGCGCAGCATGACCACAACTACAGGACCGTTGGCGTAAAGCAAACAGCACAGTGTGCTGTTTGTAGCCAACGTGCGAGCCGACAGGCGAGCCAGAAACAAGCCATGCGCAGCATGACCACAACTGCTGGACCGTTGGCGTAAAGCAAACAGTCAGTGTTGGTAGTTACAGTGGTGGGCATGACTTTGTTCCCCACGCAACCGCAACTCCCGCCGCAGCCGATGATCCAACCCCCAGCCGCCACACCCCAGACCGCTCCGATCCCCGGTGCCGCAGCACCCCTGGGCCTTGATGATGCCAAACGCGCACGGCTGCTGGCCGATACCATCCGCGCACGTTTCGCCCAGACCTTGGTGGGGCAGGACAATCTGCGCGAGTCGTTGATCGTGACGCTGGTCGCCGGCGGGCATATCCTGATTGAGTCCGTTCCCGGTCTGGCCAAGACCACGGCGGCGCAGACGCTGGCCACTTGTGTATCCGGTTCGTTCAAACGTGTGCAGTGCACCCCTGATCTCATGCCGTCGGATCTGACCGGCACTCAGGTGTTCGATTTCGCCTCGCAGAAATTCACTACGCAGATCGGACCGATCCACGCGAATTTCGTCTTGCTCGATGAGATCAACCGATCCAACGCCAAGACCCAGTCGGCCATGCTCGAGGCAATGGCCGAGGGTGCCACCACCATCGGCGGGCAGCGAATCGAACTGCCCAAGCCGTTCATGGTCATCGCGACCGAGAACCCCATCGAGGAGGAGGGCACATTCAATCTTCCCGAAGCCCAGATGGACCGTTTCATGATGAAAGCGGTGATGACCTACCCGTCCGCCGACGAGGAGACCCGCATGCTGGCCATGCTCACCCGCAGGGGATCGGACATGATCGGCCCCGACACCATCACGGGAGAGCGCATCACCGTATCCGACGTGGAGTTCCTGCGTAGGGCTGCACGTCGTGTGCACGTGGCCGACGCCATCATGAAGTATGCGGTCGATATTACCGCCACATCCCGCGGCGCGGGATCGCACCCCATCAAGGGATTGTCGGCGTTGGTCCGTCTGGGCGCTTCGCCGCGCGCCACCATCGCCCTGACTCGTATCGGACAGGCGAAGGCGCTGCTCTCCGGCCGTGACTATGTGGTGCCGGAAGATATCAAGGTATTCGTCCATGAGGTGCTGCGTCATCGTATCGTGCTCACGTTTGAGGCGTTGGCCGACGGTGTGACCAGCGACCAGATCGTGGATAAGATCGTCGAAACGGTTCCTGTTCCGTGAGTTCGCAAACGATTCGCAGAAAGATCGAGGCCCTCGGCACCCAGATCGCCTTGCCCACCGTGCGCAAGGCGTTGGGCGTGCTGGAGGGCGAGCACGCGTCCGGACGCCATGGTGGCGCCGGCGATATCATGGATGTGCGCGCCTACGCGCCTGGTGACGAGTCCCGGCTGATCGATTGGAAGACCAGCGCCAGACAGGGACAGCCCATGGTGGTGCAGCGTGAGCGTCTGGCGACTTCACGCGTCTGGCTGCTCATGGATGTAGGCCGTGAGATGACCGGCGTTTGTCCTTCCGGCGAGAGGGCGTATGAGGTGGCTGCAAATGCGTTGCGCATGTTCGCCGCGTTGTCTTTGCGCCGCTCGGACGATGTGTCCATCGTCTTCTCCGATGAGGCGAGCATCACCCGCATTCCCTTCAATGGCGGCTTCGCACAGTTCGAGCGCACCTTGGACAAGGCACTGGAACGTCAGTGGACGCACAGACGCAATATCGACGCCTTGCTGGAATACGCGAGACGCATCAAGGACCGCAACGCACTGATCGTATTGGCCACCGACGAGCATGCTCTGTCAGAGGGGCAGATTGTAGGACTGCGCCACATCGCCCGGACGCACCCGCTGGTGCTGATCGATGTGGCGACGCTGAACCCGTTCACACCACTATCCAAACATCATGCCGCACCATTGGACGGCGTGACCGGCCGACGGGTACCGGCGTTCATGCGATCAGCAGTCAGTGCACGTGAGGTCGAGACGCATCGTCACTATATGGCAGCCTCACTGGAACAGGAGCTCAATCGTACCGGATCGTTCCTGATTCGTGCCGATTCCAGCGAGGAGATGTTCGACCGTTTCGTGCATCTGGTGTCCGTCGCCCTGGCACGTACCACGCGCAATCAGCTTGGCTCGTCGCCGGAACTGCAGCTGGCAGGTGATCGCCGATGATGCCGTTCGCATTGACTCTGGCCGTCGAGCCCGCAGATCTTCATCCTCAGGACGAGCTGTCCCTGACCGGCCCGCTCGTCGCGGTGATTGCCGTCTGCCTTCTGCTTGCACTCGGCCTGATTGTCGCCGTGGTGATATTGTCCCGTTCGCCCCTCAAACCCGCCAAGGTGAAACAGCCCCACGGCGCGCACCGCAGTACCAGCGCCAAAGCCCTATGGCATGCACGCATCGACGCGATAGTCGACCAGCATGAGCGCGGCGCATTGAGCCGTGAGGAGGCCTTGACGCAATTGGCCTTGGTGGCACGAGATTTCGCGACGGACGCCTCCGGAAGGTCGTTGCATTCCAGTACCTTGACCGATTTGACGCGCCTCGACCGCACGTCCGCGAACAGACAGGGCCTGGACACGCTGAGGCAGACCATCGAGGCGTTGTATCCCCCGGAGTTCGCCGATCCTGCGTTCAATATCCATGCACGATCGGTCACGGTGCCTCAGGCCGCCGATTGGGTAGCCAATCTTGTGGAAAGGTGGCGTCCATGATGCTTGCCTGGCATTGGCCCTGGGCCGCATTGGCCGGCATTCTGGTGGCCGTGGCCGTCGTGACGCTCATCGTCGCGTTCGCCCGCCGCCGCGATACCAATGATGAGGCCGTGTTCTCATTGGATGAAGACCTCAATACCGAGCATGCCTCTCGCCTGTTCCATCAGTGGCGTGTGGTGAATCGGGTTGCCGTGGTGGCTATGGCCATCGCATTGGCATTGGCCGTTGCGTTGGTGGCGCGCCCCTCCCAAGTGGGTGCCGGCGATGAGCGCGCATCAAGCAGGGACATTGTATTGTGCCTTGATGTATCCGGTTCCACGTTGCCGTATGACCGTGAGGTCATCGACACCTATCTGGAGCTGGTCAAGCATTTCGAGGGGGAACGCATCGGCCTGAGCATCTTCAATTCCACGTCCCGTACGGTGTTCCCGCTCACCGACGACTATGATCTGGTCACCAAGCAGCTGACTGCCGCCAGTACAGCGCTCAAAGGCGTGGAGACCCAGGATGATATCGACAAGATGTCCGATGCGGATTACCAGAAAATAGCGGATTGGCTGGAAGGCACGCAGAACAGGAAAGACGCCACGTCACTGATAGGCGATGGCGTGGTCTCCTGCGCCGCCATGCTGCCCGGCTTTGCGTACGGCTCGGCGAGCGAGGCGAACGCCTCACGCCAGCGCGCGGCCTCGATCGTACTCGCCACCGATAATGTGGTCTCGGGCAAGCCGACATACTCTCTTGACGAGGCGCTCGACCTTACCCGGCAAACCAATATCACGGTGGATGGCCTGTATTCCGGGCCGAAATCAAGTGAGGGCGAGCAAACAACATCGGACATGAAAACAGCCATCGAATCCCATGGCGGCGTGTTCCTGACGCAGTCGAATGGCCGGTCCGTGGAGGAATTGGTCAGGGACATCCAATCACGGCGTGACACCGAATCCAACAGCAAGGCAAAGGCTTCCATGACCGACGCCCCCGGATGGTGGACGCTGGCTTTGGTGGTGGCCGTGGTCATTGTTCTGGCATGCGCATGGAGGTTGAGGCGATGAGCGAATTCACCTTCTCCCCCGCTCTGGGCTGGATTGCCGGCGGAGCACTGGCCGCAGTGCTGGCGCTGATGGCCGTGGCTGAAATCATCCAGTTCGTCCGGCGTCGCGCGAACAACGCCACCGACGAAACCGTATGGGTATGCATACGTCGCACGGCGATGCTGCTGATCGCCTCAATCATGGTATTGACCCCGAGTGTGGTGGCTCCCACCACATCACGCGCCATCAATGCCACTGATGTGATCGTGGCGGTGGACACCACCGGTTCCATGGCGGTGGAGGATGCCCACTATGGTTCCGATGAGACGATATCGCGCATCGCCGCAGCGCGCAAAGCCGTGCACGATATCACGGCCAGTTATGGCGACGCCAGTTTCGCGGCGCTGCACTTTGGCGCGTCCGGAACATTGGATGTGCCGTTGACTCCGGACGCTCCCGCCATCGACAATTGGGCCGATACCTTGGCCGTCGAATCCACGTCCGTATCATCCGGGTCCAATTTGGATGCCCCAATCAACCAGCTGTTGGTCACCGCCAAGTCGATTCGCGACGCGCACCCCGATGATGCCATCGTGCTCTATCTCATCACTGACGGCGAACAGACCTCAAGCGCCGCACGCCGCAGTTTCTCTGCACTGAGACAATACGTGGACGATGGTTTCACGGTTGGCGTAGGTTCCGCTGAAGGCGGCAGGATTCCCGTGATAGCCGATGGGGTGAGCGCCGGCGATTCCTCCACCACCGACCAGTGGGTCACCGATCCGGACACCGGTCAGCCCGGCATCTCGAAATTGGATGAGCAGAATCTGAAGGACATCGCTGACGAAATCAGCGGCACATACCTTGCTACGAATGCAACGTCCACACTGGATGGACAGGTCTCCGGCAAGGCTTCAAGCCAATGGCGTGTAACGACGACGGCAAAGGAACGCACGCGGACCGTTGCGATGGTCTGGCCGCTCGCCATCGCGATGGTGCTCCTGCTGGCCTGGGAGCTCGGCGCATGGATCACGGTTTCAAGGAGGCTGCTATGAGTGCATCAGATAACGCAGGCACGCGCCACGCCCGCGCACCGTTGGGTATGCGTATCGCATTGATCGTCGTCATCGCGCTGCTGACGGCCGTGGCAGGAGTCGCCGCAGTGAACCTTTCGGCCGCTATCACCTTCAATCAGGCCACCGCATCTCTGAACGCCAACATCAAAGCCGCTCAGGATGAGTCGACCGACGTGAGTACGCTGCATGCGCAGCAGGAGCAGACCGATGCGCAATTCGCGGAAGCCGGTCAGATGCGCGGGGTGCTGTTGCCGCAGATCAGGGATGCCATCGACGCGAACGCTTCCATTTCCTCCCAGCTAACGACGATCACCTTGAAGAAAGCCAAGGCACAGACTGAAGGTGATACGTCTCAGTCCGCTGAGCCGCAACAGGCCGATGAATCCTCGTCCTCGAATGCGAAGCGAGGCGGAGCATTGACCGAGGAGCAGAAGAAGCAGGTCGAGGAGCTGATGAAGGCGAACCAGCAGTCCACCGACACCAAAACCAACACCAAGACCGAACAGAACACCGATCAGAACAAGGGCAATACCACGAAACCATGGTGATGCCTGGTCGGCAGTGTCGATGACGTCGCGCAATCGGTAAGACTAGCTATCGGGCTGTCTATAATCGGCAAGTCACATCGGCCAGATGCATCAGGCAGAGATTATCAGGGCCCGTTTATCCTCATTTGTTGTGGATAAACGGGCTCGAATCATTATGACGCTCTTGTCTACGGGGGGTCTACAGGGTTTATTCACATTTGTCGTGGATAAACCCACCCATTTTCCGTAAGCTGGAACCACATAGGTCGTTTCAGCTGGACACGTCACACCATTGTCCCTTTAGCTGGATTCATGAACGCATTCAGCACCAATCCAACATTCACGAACGCGCAGCACAATCCGGCGGCCATCGACCCCATCGGTGGATTCGCCGGCAATACGGTGACACCGTTCAACTATGGCACCTGCCCATGCCATACAGCGGTGGAGCGCAGCCGAAACCTCATCGGCATCCAACGCTCCGCCACGCTTGCCGTCAACGAACGCTTCGCCACGGCAAGTGCCAAGGCAAATAACATCATATGGACAGGCAATGCAGCGGAACTGTTCCGCGCAAGATTGGATTGGATCCGGCAGGCGTCTGCCGCGTTGGAATCCGACATGGACACCACCGAACGATTGGCGAGGGGATGACTATGTCGGAATCCACATATTATTGGCAGGTCGAAGCCTCCGTCCACGGCGGTCGCGGATATGCTCCTGCCACCCTTGAGGAATACACGGCAATCGCCAAAGCGCTTGACGATGAAGCATCAGGATACGACGCCTTGTCCGTCTCCTGGGGTGATGCCGCATTGCAGCTTCAATCGCATCGAACCAGTGCGCCCATGTGTGCCACGCTAACCGCGGGCGACCCATCGGCGGTAACCCCCGATCACACCACCTTGTCATACACCACGCTGGGAGCCCGATGCACGGAACATGCGGCAGCCTGTCGAAGACTCAGCATCGAACTGTCCGACACCGCAAGCCTGCTGATTCGCGCCCATTCGCTGTATTCCGAAGCGGAGCTCGCAGTCCGTCGTACCTTCACTGAATTGATACAGGCTGGCACCCAGTGGAAACCCGGCTATGCCTTGGTCGGTACTGCGGCGGTGGCCCTGGGCGGGCTGATTTCCGGCTGGGTGATCGAAGGCAAACCGAATGCGTCATGGATGTCCACCTCCACCTATGCCCTGCAAGAGGGTGTGATGAGCGGCATCGGATCCATGGTCGGAGGTATCGCCATCGGCGAAGGCATGAAGCATACCGACGAGGTGAATGCCGGCGCCGGGAAGATCGCCAATGTCTCCGGTCCGGTGAAGGACATCCTGCAAGGCAATCATCTTGACGTCAAGGAGGTGTATGCCCGCACCGAAGTGGTGCGATTGAGCGGCAGCGTGGGCGATGCGATGGAGAATCTGCGTCGTCTCGCCGAAGAACGGCTGGGCAAAATCGACCTCAACAGCGGTCTCGAATATGGCACCGTGGCCATTCAACGCTATGAGCGGACTGACGGCACCAATGCCTGGCTCGTCACCATTCCCGGCACCGACGGCAAGTCGGATTCCCCATTCGGATGGGAGCAAAACGTGGAGCTGATGAGTGACGACAGAGAACGCCGTATGCGGGCGGACAGTGTCCGGATGGTCACCGAGGCGATGCAGCAGGCAGGCATCGGCAAGGACGAGCCGGTGGCGCTTATCGGCCACTCGCAAGGCGGCATCGTGGCGGCGACCATCGCCTCCGACTGGGCGGACGACTACAGCATCGAACACGTGGTGACGGCCGGTTCTCCAGTCGCCAATCACCCGATTCCCGAGAAGACCTGGGTGACCAGCGTAGAGATCGACGATGAACTGGTGGCAGCCTTGGACGGCGCCTCGAATCCGGACTCCGATCATTGGCTGACCGTACGGGGACATGTCTCGCCCGCTCCTGCGGCGACACCCGGCACCATCAACGACGACGGTTCGTGCACACCGGCTACCGCACCGATTTACGGACGGAACGCCTATGCCGCCGCTCCAGTGGCGGGAGGCGGCACCGACGGGCGGGAGATCAGTCATTGGATCAAATACCATCAGGCGGCCTACGGCAACGCCACCGACCTGGGTTCCCCCGCCCTGCAGCGGCATGAGGAGCATTTCCAGCAGACCATCACCGGCGAGCTCAAGGAGACCCGTTACTTCCAAGGCCGCATGACGCAGCACACGTCCGGTTCACGGCTGGAAGTACCCTAGAACGCATGAAGCTTACTGATATTTCCCCCGCAATTGCATTGACCCCGCTTGACGGCCGCTATCATGCGGCTACCGCCCCGCTCGTGGAATACCTGAGCGAACCGGCGCTGAACCGCGAGCGCATGCGCGTCGAGGTCGAATGGATGATTCTGCTGGCCAACGGTTTCGAAGACAACGGCAACCAGCCGATTGTGGTTGGCGTCAAGCCGTTCACCGAAGCCGAGAAGGCGTTCCTGCGCGCTATCCCCGAGGATTTCGGTGCCGAGGGCATCAAGCAGCATGCCGCGCACGAGGCCGTGACCCATCATGATGTGAAGGCCGTGGAATACTACATCGACGATCAGATCGATAAGGCCCCGGCCGAGTTGACCAACATCAACGATCGTCTCAAGACCCTCGTGCATTTTGCCTGCACCTCGGAGGACATCAACAACCTGTCCATCGCCCGCTGCGTGAAGAACGCGATGAACAACGTCTGGGAACCGGCGTTCGAGGAGATCATCGATCACCTCGCCGGCAAGGCGGAAGAATACAAGAACAAGGCGCTGCTGTCCCTGACCCATGGTCAACCGGCCACGCCGACCACACTCGGCAAGGAGCTCGCCGTCTACGTCTACCGACTGAACCGTCAGCTCAAGCACATCAAGGGCCAGGAGTATCTGGGCAAGATCAACGGCGCGACCGGCACGTTCGGCGCACATCTTGCAGCCTGCCCGGACGTGGATTGGATTGCGGTCTCCCGTGAATTCGTGACCAACCGCATGGGTCTGACCTGGAACCCGCTGACCACGCAGATCGAATCCCATGACTGGCAGGCCGAGCTCTATTCCACCGTCTCCCACGCGAACCGCATCATGCACAACCTGTGCGTGGACGTGTGGATGTACATCTCCCGTGGCGTGTTCGCTCAGGTGCCGGTCAAGGGCGCCACCGGCTCCTCCACGATGCCGCACAAGGTCAACCCGATTCGCTTCGAGAACGCCGAGGCGAACTTCGAGCTGTCCTGCTCGCTACTCGACACCCTCTCCGCCACGCTGGTGGAGTCGCGGTGGCAGCGAGATCTGACCGATTCGACGACCCAGCGCAACATCGGTTCGGCGCTCGGCTATTCGCTGCTCGCCCTGCACAACCTGATGGGCGGTCTGAAGTCCATCCACCCGCATGATGCAGTGATCGAGCGCGAGCTGGACGAGAACTGGGAGGTGCTCGGCGAGCCCATCCAGACCGCCATGCGCGCCTGCGAGCTGCGCGGTCTGCCCGGCATGGACAAGCCGTACGAGAAGGTCAAGGAGCTGATGCGAGGCCACACCATCGACAAGGAGCAGGTCGAGCAGTTCATCGATCAGCAGTCCTTCGATCCCGAGACCGCCGCCCGTCTGAAGGCCCTGACCCCGGCCACCTATACCGGCGTGGCTTCGGAACTCGTGGCATTCGACCGCTGAGGCAGGACGTACGCATCACCATGATGGAGCAAGGCGCGTGCGCGATGGCGTGCGCGCCTTGTCGTATGACCTGTTGTATGACGAAGCTGACGACAAGGAACGGCAAGAGGAGTTCAGGTGGCAAGTCCGATCATTGACGACGTGGCGCCGAAACGCACACACGATTTCGGCGATCTGGCCAGAAGCGCATTATCATTGCTGGCCGCGGCAATCGTCATGGTGTTCGCAGTGTTCATGGGCGGTATGACCCGTGGAGTGGAGTCCGATGCGCATACCGCCGCACAGGCCATCAATTGGCTGGCCAACTACCCTTCCACAGTGCTGACGCAGTTGATGACCATCATCATTGTGGTCACCGTGCTGGGGCAGCTACTGCTCTCCCGCGAATGGCCACAAGCCGCGATCTCAGCCATTGCCATGTTCGCCGGATACGGCACGGCATGGGGTGTTTCCACGCTGGTCAGCGGCATCAATGACCACACTCTGGCGATGGCATTGCTTTCGGCCGCCACCTCCTTCGGCTCCGGCCTGCTGCCGGATATCTATGCCGGCATGGCGGCGTTTCTGACGGCCGCAGGCCCTCGTCGAACCCGCTCCACGGTGAAATGGGGATGGAATATCCTCTACATCACCGCGGCGGTGATGGTCGTGCTCTCCTGGCATTCGGTCACCGGCACGCTGGTGTCCATGACGGCCGGGCGCACGGTGGGCATGCTCATCCGTTTCATCGTGGGCACGCAGAACAAAGGCGTCTGGGGCGAGGCGCTCGTCACGGCGCTCAACGGCATCGGATTGGAGACCGCCTCCCTGATCAGGCATCAGGACCCCGTGGACGGAAGGAAGGGATCCCTGGACGCCACCCTAGAGGATGACCTGACCACCGGCTCGCGCCTGTATGACTTGCATACCACCGATGGGCGCGCCTTCATCGTATCCGTGCTGGATGCGCAGACCCATACAGCGGGATATTTCAAACAACTGTGGGATTGGGTGCGATTCACCAGCGTGTCCATACGCCGTGACCGTTCCGTGCGCGATGCCGTGCAGCATCATCTGTCCATGCTGCTCGGACTGCACAATATCAAGCTTCCCGCACCGGCCCCCTATGGCATCGCCGACACGGACGAATCAGCCATTCTGGTACTGGATGCGAACACGATCGCCATGCCCGCCAATCTCAAGACGTTGACCAAGGCCGATGCAGTGGCGTATATGCGCTACCTGTCCGTGGCCAATCGCCGAGGCTATACGCACCGGCGCATCATCCCTTCCACGCTGGCAAGGCTCGAAGACGGCACGGCGGTGATCGCCGGATGGGGTGACGGGGACAACGCCTCCAGCGCCGCCAACACCGCTCTCGATAAGGTGCAGTTGCTGACGCTCCTTGCCTTGTTGATCGGCGTGGAGCCAGCGGTAGATGCGGCACGCGAGGCATGGGGCGATCTGACGCTCGCCTCCATTGCGCCATTCATCCAGAAAATGGCCATTCCTTCCACCACCAGGTCCTTGGACAGCTGGAACAAGCAACTGCTCAAATCGTTACGAGGCAAGCTCGCCGATCTGAACGACGACGACAACGGAGAAGCCGGCGAACCGGTGACGCTCGCCCGTTTCTCCTGGCGCTCGATGATCACGATGCTGCTGGTCATTGTCGCCGTGGCGGTGGTGTTCACCCAGCTCAAGCCTGAAGAGATCATCGACGCCCTGACCAACGCGAATCCGCTGATGGCCGTAATCACACTTATCTTCGGCGTGTGTGGCTGGATCGGCTCTTCGATATCATTGGGTTCGCTGATGGACCGCAGCAAACGCAACAACACGGGTGTGTTCATGAGCCAGGTGGCCGGCGGCTTCGCCACGGTATCCATGCCCGCCGGTGTGGGACCGTCTTTCGTCAACCTTCAGTTCCTACGCAAATCCGGATACCGCAGCACCGCCGCCACGGCGATCATGAGCGCCGCGCTGGTGGTGTATTACGGGGTGTATTTCCTCATGCTCGTGATCATCGGCATGTTCACCGGACGCAATATGCTCTCGGGCGCCATCCCCACCAACACTCTGGTGATCGTACTGGGCATCGTGGTGGTGGTGCTGTCTGTGGCGATGATGATTCCACCCGTACGCCATCTGGTGACCAAACAGTTGGTACCACTTGCGAAAACCTATCTCAACCAGCTGCTTGATATCCTGTCACAGCCCCGCCAACTCGCCATCAGCTGCACTGGCGCGCTGTTCCAGAACATCACCACCGGATTGGCGTTCTGGTCCGCGCTTCACGCATTCGGCTATTCGTCGAATCCGGTGGAAACCACATTCGTGTTCATGCTCGCCTATGCGTTGGGTTCGGCGGTGCCTACTCCCGGTGGCCTTGGCGGTGTGGAGGCCGCGCTGACCTTCGCTTTCGTGGCTGTAGGCGTGCCACAGGCAGTGGCGCTCTCCGCGACGCTGCTTCATCGCGTGGTCTTCTACTGGATTCGCATTCCGCTGGGTGCGGCTGCCATGAAATGGCTCGATCACCGCAATCTGGTGTGACGACAAGCGGCGGCGACACACCTTGCGCCGAGGGTTCTCCGACAGTCATGCCGGTCCGCATCATCACTGCGGTTTGGTATGGCTGTCCCCTATCGTGGTCAAACTGCCATCTTTTGGTCGATTCACGCGAAAAACCCGAAAAAAGATGTGAAAACCCTTATAAATAGCGGGTTTCGGCAGGTGCATGCGCTATTATCATGGATGAACCACGGGCAGACAACCGCGCCTGCCCACTGACCCAAGAAGGATGCTTTATGGCATACAACAAGTCTGATCTCGTCTCGAAGATTGCTCAGAAGTCCAACCTGACCAAGGCCCAGGCCGAGGCTGCTGTCAATGCTTTCCAGGACGTGTTCGTCGACGCTATGAAGTCCGGCGAAGGCCTGAAGCTCACTGGCCTCTTCTCCGCTGTGCGTGTCAAGCGCGCCGCTCGTACCGGCCGCAACCCGCGCACCGGCGAAACCATCAACATTCCGGCTTCCTACGGCGTGCGCATCTCCGCCGGCTCCCTGCTGAAGAAGGCCGTCACCGAGTGAATTGACGCTCAACATTGAGCGACTGACTGCCGAATCGAGCAACGCCAAGGGGCCCCGACCATGACGGTCGGGGCCCCTTGGCGTATTACTATCTACCGGACTAGTATGCCTCGCCGTAAGTTCGTTGATTAATTCATTACCCCTCAGTCCCGCTTCGCGGGTCAGCTCCCCTGACAAGGGGAGCATCCAATGTATTCAACGAATTAACGACGCAGGATACTAGCGGTCCAGCGCCTCCATAAGACGCGTGAAGTCCGAGGTTCCAGCGGCATCAAACGGATCGAGGAGCACGGCTTCCCGGCGCTCGGGGGCGGTCAGGGCCAAATGCGTCCAGTCGGCGGAGAATTGGGCACCAGAGGCGAGGGCGGCGGTCACGAACCGGCCGCGCAGGGCGGCTCGGGTGTCGGACGGCGGATTGTGCACAGCCTGTTCCACATCATCGTCGGCTATGAGTCCGCGTATCTGACCCCGCGAAGATAGCGAACCATACAGCCGTCCATTGGCGATGTCGTGGTAATCGAGTTCCAACTGCTCCAACTGCGCGAATGTCGCGTCCGGGCGACGACGGCGAACGGTATCGAGCACACGCTTTTTGGCGGCCCAATCCACACGGTCGGCGAGCGCGGTGTAATCCCCTGATTCCAGAGCACGAAGCGCCCGGTCCCACTCCTGCAGCACCACAGTCACCGGCACATCGGGAGAATCACCGGACATCGAATCCGAGATCACGGAGCCGGAGTAAGACCTGTTCGCCAATGAGGCACCCATCGTCTCACGATGGTCGGAGACGAATGATGCCACCGCCCGGTAGTACCGGCGTTGCAATCCGAGTGCAGTGATCGTTGCGCCCGAAACGAGCGACAATTCAGCATCCGGATGTTCAAGGAAGCGGCTGACCATGCGATTGGCCGCGGCGGGATCGGCGAAATCGTACTCCTCGAAACCGCAGGGCACGCCGCGCCGGGCTGCGTCCTCAATAACGCACAGCACGAGGTGCGTCACGGCGAGTTTCATCCATGTGGCCCATTGCGAACGGTTCGAGTCGCCGATGATCACATGCAGACGACGGAACGAGTCGGGGTCGGCGTGCGGTTCGTCGCGCGTATTGACCATCGGGCGCGAGCGCGTGGTGGCCGAGGATACGGCCTCGTCGAGGAAATCGGCGCGCTGGGTGATCTGGAAGCCGTCCGGGGTCATGCGCCCGGCACCGGTGTAGAGCTGCCGGGTGATGAGGAACGGCAGCAGCTGATGCTCGATAGTCTCCAATGGGACAAACCGGCGGACCAGGTAATTCTCATGGCATCCGAAGGCGTGCCCTGCGGAATCCACGTTGTTCTTGAACACGTGAATGGTGGCGTGTTCGCCGTACGATTCGCGCAGTTTCGTCTGCGCCTTCAAGGCGAGGTTCCGCATCACCCGTTCGCCGGCAAGATCCTGAGCCAATGCCTCGCGCGGGTCACGGGCCTCGGCGGTGGCGTATTCGGGATGCGAGCCGACGTCGAGATACAGACGGGAGCCGTTGGACAGGTAGGTGTTGGTGGAACGAGAGCGCGAGACGATGGGCTGGAACATGGTCATCGCCACCTGCCCGGCATCCACCGGCCGGTCGGCGCCGGTGACCGCCACGCCGTATTCGGTCTCGATACCGAAAATACGGCAGAACCCGTCCATCTCGGCGGATGGCACGGGTTCTGTGGCGTGCAGGGAGCGGGTGCCGCTGTCACGCAGTTGGGGCATCACTCGCCGCCTTTTTGCACGAAGCTGTTCACGTATTCTTCGGCGTTCGTTTCCAGCGTGGACTCGATATCGTCGAGGATGCTGTCGAGCACGTCGCCCTGGTCTTGTGCCTGTCCCTGTTCCTGATCAGCGGATTGGGTGACGATCTGGTCGTCTTCCTCGTGCTGGTCGGCGGATTGGGACTGTGGCTGTTGGAATTGCTGCGGCATATGTGACGCTTTCTTGTAATGATTGATGTGGACGCCTCCTCATTGTGGAGGAAGCGGAATGGAACTATTTCAGATACGGTTTAAGATCGCGGACGATAAGGCCGTTGGTGGCCACTACGTCGTTGTCATGACGCCAATGGATGCGGTCGCCATCCCAACGGCTGAGCGTGCCCTGAGCCTCCCAGACCACCACCGTTCCCGCGGCGATGGCGGCAATGTCCCAGACATGAAGCATCGGCTCGAAATAAGCGTCGTATGTACCGTCCGCGACCTTGCACAGGTCCAAAGAGGCCGGTCCGACACGCTTGATGTCCGCAGGGTGGCCTGCCAGCGCGGATGCCACATCCAGGGCTCTCTTGGACTCCTCGGGAATGATCGACATGCCGTAGCTCAGCACGGAACCATCCAGCGAGGAGGTCATCGAGGGAACCACCTTGTCGCGTTTCTCACCGACTGCGGTCTTATGGATGCGCACGGCACCGGCACCACGTGCAGCCAGATAGGTCAATCCCAAAGCCGGCGCATGCACCACACCGAGAATGGGCTTGGGCTCGCGATTCTCGTCGAATTCGAATAATGCTGCGGTGAGCGTCCATTCGCTCATACGGCGCACATAGTTGATCACACCATCGATCTTGCCGATATACCAGTATTTCTGACCGGGGCGGCTTTCAGATGGACGGGTGGTCCAGAAACCGTCGAAATGGGCTATATCAGCCAAACGTGTGCTCATGAAGCGCAGAATCTTGCTGTCGGTCTCCAATTTGAACAGGGGGCCTCGCCGCTCCTGCTCATCCGTGGAGGGTTGTGCGAGATTTCTGGGATTGATCTGGTCATGGAGGGCATGCTTGCCGGCTTCTTCAAGCAGTCCGGCTACTTTCAGCGCGAGATTGCGCAGATCCTGAGGGGTCTGTGTTTGTGTGTCATCCATAGCAGACAAGTCTATCCTTCTTTGCCGATGGCCAAAGCCTTGAGCAGGTCAATGGCGTGTTTCGATTCCCGCAGCCTCTGTTCGCAACGGCTCTTGGTGAAGGCGAGCGGATCTGAAATATCCAAGGAGAACAGGCGGGCCGGATCGGTGGTGGTCCGGCTGGCGTTGCCGTAGAATTCAGCCGAATCATCGCCGTCCATGAATCGCGGATCACGCACGGTCAGCCGTGACCAGCTCACTGCGGCCACCTCCTCGCCGAATGTCCTGACCAACTCGCCGCGCAACCAGGCACGGGTATCGGTAGGAGGCTCGTCGGCGGCCCGCGCAATGTCCTCGTTGCGTTCCACACGTTCGGTCCGGGGGTCGAGTTTGGCGAATACGCTGGTCCGGGGATCAAGCGCAGCCCAAGCCAAGTCGATGACCTTGATGCGGGAGTCCTGCCAAGCCAATCGCGTATCCTGCGTGGCCCCGGCGTTGCTTCCACCGGCGATTTTCCTGCGCACCTTCTCCAGCAATTGCCACTTGAGCAGCCATTCGACCCGGCCTGCCTCGGCGGCAAGCCCAAGCCGTGCATCATCATCGGCGTGACGGATCGCAGCCACGTCGGCAAGCGCCTGCCCCCACATGGCCATCACCGACACGGTCGGCTTATCAGGCCAAGCCGGTTCGCCTTTGGTGTCGGTGCCGTCCAGCAGCGCAGCCACCTGGTACACGGCTTGGCGGAGTTTCAGCTGAATCAGCCACGCGGTGGCCTGTCCTCCATTGGCCAGCGGCAATTCGGCAGCCAGGGAAAGGTCATGCGACACCACATGCATGGCTTCGACGGGATCGGCGAGATCCAACCCATTCAGGAATTCATTCATGTCGAATCCCGCCTCGTCGGCATGCTCGAGCAGCCACAACAGCATGCTGGTGGTGCCGAGCTTCAACACTTGCGGGACCTGCATGCGGTTGGCGTCGCCCACGATCACGTGCAGCCGGCGACACGATTCGGTGGAGTGGGATTCGTCCCGCGTATTGATGATCGGGCGTTCGAAGGTGGTCTGCAGACCGATTCTCGCATGAATATAGTCGGCACGCTGGCTGAGCTGGAATCCGGCCTGTTCACTGTGTTCGCCGATGCCGACCCGTCCGGAGCCGGCATAGATCTGGCGTGTCACGAAGTGCAAGGTCATCAGCCGAGCCACCTGATTGAACGGCACGCTGCGTTGCATCATGTAGTTCTCGTGCGTGCCCCAGCAGGAGCCTTTGCCGTCCACGTTGTTGCGATGCAGCACAATCGGCGTGCCGGTCTGCCTGGCGGCATGCTCGGCTGCGGCCTGCATGATGAGGTCGCCGGCATGGTCATATCGCACGGCCTCGAACGGGTCGAGGGTTTCGGGAGCGGAATATTCAGGATGGGCATGATCCACATACACGCGACCGCCGTTGGGGGCAATCACGTTGGTGATGTTGAGCTGGGGCGCGTCGGTGAGCATCTCCGGCCGTGCCGCGGCGCGTTCAAGCCGGGTGCCGCGCGCGTCATTGACCGGGTCCTCCTGACGATAATCCCAGCGGATGGTGTCGCTGTGGCCGTCCGCCGCCGCGCCCACCACATCGAAGGAAAGTTGTACGGGATTGTATCGGCCGGAACCTTGCAGAGAGACCGCATATTCTGTTTCGGTTCCCATCACTCGTTTGACGGTCATATCCGTTCCTGCTTTCCATTGTTTTCCATACACGTTGTTCGCTGTCGGTGCCGTCGCGGTCGATTCACGCAATCAGGAGACTGCCCGAACCCTGCGAATCGGATCCATGCCATTGACGCGCGCCCACTGTTCGGGATCGACATCCGCCATCGAATCCCGGGTCTCTTCATATTCCTCTTCCACCGCCGCGGCCAGCAACGATACGGTCAACGCCACGTCCTCACCGGTTTCGATGGATTGTTTGACGGCCTTGGTCTTGGCGCGATCCACGATGTTCTTGAGCATGGCACCCGACACGACGTCGGCGAGGAACAGGGCCGACCATTGGCCGTTTTCGCCCTGCACATCGCATATATGCCGACGCTCATTGGTGGCGAAGATGTCCTGCACCAGCACTGTGGACAGCGTATGGGCATCCACGTCAGGGTCGAGGGGCAGGTCATCGGTCAGATAATGATCCACTATGGCGACGGCCTGCTCAGGCCCGGGCCGGCCGACACGGATCTTCACATCCAGACGCCCGGGCCGGAGCACGGCGGGATCGATCATGTCCACACGGTTGGAAGCACCAATCACCATGACATTGTCCAGTGATTCCACACCATCAAGTTCGGCGAGGAACTGCGGCACGATGGTGGTCTCCACATCGGAGGAGACGCCGGAGCCACGGGTGCGCAGCAGCGAATCCATCTCATCGATGAACACCACCACCGGTCGGCCTTCCGCCGCGCGCTCGCGTGCGCGTTGGAAGATCAAGCGGATGAGTCGCTCGGATTCGCCTACATACTTGTTGAGCAGCTCCGGGCCTTTGACGGAAAGGAACACGCCAGTGACCTTGCGTTCGGCATCAGTCATCGCGCCATCGCCATCCATGTCGTAGCCGCCCTCGCACAGCGCGTTGGCTACGGCCTTGGCGATCATCGTCTTGCCGTTGCCGGGAGGACCGTAGAGCAGCACGCCCTTGGGAGGCTTCAGATCATAGCGTCGGAAGAGCGCGCGGTGCTGGAACGGCAATTGCACCGCATCCTTGATGCGGCCGATCTCCGTATCAAGGCCGCCGATATCGGCGAAGGTGACGTCAGGGGTCTCTTCAAGCACCAGGTCCTTGTCACCTTCGACGGGCAGCACATCCAACGCCATACGTACGGATGGATCCACGATCACACGATCGCCCTGGCTGACCGTGACATGAGCCATGCCACCGGAGCGGCGTATGAGCACGGGGTTGCCGGACGCGTCGCTGACCAACAGACGCCCATCGTCAAGGCACTCTTTGACCACGCGGACCTGACCCACCGTGTCGCTGTCGCGCTGCTCGACAAGCACGAGTTTCTCGTTGAGCATCACGGTGGCACCGGAGGTCAAACGTGCGGCGTTCACGTTCGACGCCACAGGCACCACCATGCGCCGCGTGCCGGAAATGACCTCCGCGGAGGCATGCTGCACACCATCCTCATCGACATGTGAGGCATCAACCTTCACCATGGTGGCGAAGGTCAACGGGGGCTGGGCGAGCTGAGCCAATTGGGACTTGGCGCGGGTCAGCTCCTTGCCCGCCCGGGACAATGCCTCGGCGAGCGCATGGTTCCTGGCCATCAGACGATCGTTCAATGCGGCAAGGTCTTCTGCTTCACTCATTCGGCTCTCTCCGGCTGTCTTGTTCATGATTGTCGAGGCGCGGCCTGTCGTCCGTGTCTGTGTCACTGCTGCTTTCTCGCACGAACCACACTACGCACTTTGCGCGCGATGAACCAGACGAGGATCACAATCACCACTGCGATGACCACATCCTCGAATACGCCCAGTGCACCTTGGATGGAGCACCACTGGTCCCCCAGCATGTAACCGGCGGACACCAGAATCGTGTTCCATATCGCGGATCCCAGCAGCGTCCAGCCGGTGAACTGCAGGAAATTCATGCGGTTGAAGCCGGCGGGGATAGAAATCAGCGAACGCACCACGGGAATCACGCGGCCGATCAGCACGGACCAGGTACCGTATTTGGTGAACCAGTCGTTGGCCTTGCTCACATCGTTGCGGCTGACGCCGGGAATCTTGTCCGCGGCATGGTTGATGCGATGCAGTCCGACCCAACGGGAGATGCCATACAGCACCCATGCGCCCAGCACCGAACCGATGGTGGCCCAGATGATCGCTCCGGGAAGGCTCAAGGTGCCGCGTGCGGCGGTGAAACCGGCGAGAGGCAGAATCACTTCCGAGGGAATGGGCGGGAATACGGATTCCAATGCTATGGCCAGCGCCACGCCAACACCTCCGACGGTCTCCATAAGGGCAACCAGCCATGAGGTGATTGCACCGATCAATCCGCCATCCGAGGCACTGCATACCGGGGTGGACTGTTGGGCTACTGCAAGGGCAAGCTCAGGGGTAAGACTCATAGCGGGTATTGTCCCAAGGTTTTTCGACAATCTAAGGCATGACTGGAGAAGATGCGCATTTTGTTGACAAGTTCACCGATGATGACGGCGACGGTACCGCGACCAGCAATCCGATGCCGACGCTCAGCAAGCCTGGATTGCTGGTCATGGACGTGGATTCCACACTGATTGATGAAGAGGTCATCGACGAGCTTGGTGAAGCGGCAGGCAAAGGCGAGGAGATCGCCGATGTGACCGAACGCGCCATGCGGGGCGAACTGGAGTTCTGCGATGCGCTGCGAGCCCGTGTCGCACTGCTCGAGGGGCTTCCTGTCTCAGTATTCGACACCGTACATGACAAATTGCATTTCACTCGAGGCGCGTTGGAGCTTATCGACACGCTTCACGAGCACGGATGGAAGGTCGGCGTGGTGTCCGGCGGCTTCCATGAAGTGGTGGATCGCTTGGCCGCCGAAGGGCATATCGACCTGTGGATCGCGAATCGCCTGGATGTGGTGGACGGCCGGCTGACCGGCAAGGTGTTGGGCGAGATCGTCTGCAAAACGGTGAAGCTGCATGCGTTGCGCGCCTGGGCCGAACGCCTTGGCGTGCCGATGAGCCAGACCGTGGCGGTAGGCGATGGTGCCAACGACATTCCGATGATTCAGGCGGCAGGTCTTGGACTGGCGTTCTGCGCGAAGCCGAAGACCCAGCTTGCCGCCGATGAATCAATCAACGACCGCGATCTTCGTCACGTACTCGAATACCTGAGGTAAATTTTTACCGCATATGAAATCCTCGCTTATAGTGGCTTCATGACTGTTGAGGGCGCGGAACAATTGACACTTGCGGGGCTTGCCCCACGCAAGCGGCGCAAACGCGCGCCCGCAGAACACACTCCTGCCGATCAGGCGCCCATCGCCCAAGTGGTGTTGGAGGTGCAGGCGTTGCACCTGGGGCAGACGTTCGATTATCTCATCGATGAGAAGGACAGCGACGCCGCACAGCCCGGCGTACTGGTTCGGGTTCGATTCGGCGGTCGAAGAGTCAATGGCATCATATGGGGAAGGACCACTGCAAGCAGTACTCCGCGATCCTCGCTTCGCTACATCGAACGGGTGCTGAACCCGGACGTATTGGTCCCGAAGTCGATGCGTGACGACATCGCACTGATTGCGGACGCCTACGGCGGCACGCGGGCGAATATCCTGCGCTTCGCCGTACCGCCCCGCGTGGCCAAGGTGGAGGCCGAACAGCGTCTGGCGGCATCGTTCCAGCGTCCAGTCGGGTCCGGTATGCCCGCTGCGCCGCGACCTTCCGAGGAGAGGCAACCGGCATCCGCGTCACCAGCGGTATCAGGGTTTGCCGGCAGAGGCACCACACCCGACGGCTCCCCTATCGACACCCATGGGTTTTCCGTCGCCCCCATGGTGCGCAAGGGCACCGAACAGGGGTATCAACGTGTCGCCGCGAATTACGGCGACGCACATGTCCTGTACGAGGGGCTCATCGGTAACCGGTTCCGATCCTTTGTCTTTGATTCCCTCCCCGGCGCGCAGGAATGGCAGAGGAACATGGCCTGGATGGTTGCCGCTGCGCTGACAGCCGGCAAATGCGCCGTTGTGGAATTGCCCACCATGAGAGAAGTGGGGGATCTCCTGCCCATGCTGCGCAACTACGGGTTGACGCCGTTCGCGCCTTCGCCGTCAGGCGGATGGGTGGGTGATGTGGCCATTCTGAACGCGGAGGCCATGCCTGCCGCTGATCGTTACCGTGCCTACCTTGCCGTCGCATTGGGGCAGGTGAAAGTGGTGATAGGCACTCGCGCCGTGGCCTATGCGCCGGTCGAGGGCCCGGCCTTGTTCGCCATCCTGGAAGATGCAGCCTATCAGAACATGGATGGCATGATGCCGTATCCTCAGGCCCGTGGCGTAATGAGACTGCGCGCCAAAGCCCATGGCGGCGTCTTCGTGGCCATGGCCAACGCGCGTAGCGCACAAAGCCATTGGGAGACCGCCGGGCCACACACCGTGGAGACGCCTGTGAGCGGCTATTCCACCGCCATTCATCCGCTGGCTTCGCCGTTGAAAGACGCCACCCCATGGGTGCGGTGGCTGAACCGCGAAGAACTCTCACGGCTCGCCGACCCGACCATCGGCGCGCGCGTGCCGCATACGGCTGTCCGGATATTGGGCAAGGCGTTGGAAAGCGGACCAGTGCTCTTATCGATTCCGCAGGACAGCATCAGCGAGACGCTGAGCTGTGCGACCTGCCACAGCCAGGCGCGGTGCGCCAGATGCGCAGGCCCATTGCAGCTGCCTGCCGACCGCACGGATTCCACACCCCGATGCCAATGGTGCGGGGCCCCTGCCATGAACTGGACATGCCCCGCGTGTCACCATGATCGTATGCGGGTGATCCGGGTCGGTGCCACCGGTACAGCCGAGGAACTCGCCGGGCTGTTCCGTGGAGTGCCGGTGGTGGTGTCCTCCAAAGCCCGCGGGCTGGTGACAGATGTGCCCTCCCAGCCGATGATCGTCATCGCGACACCGGGATTCGAACCTCGTGTTCGTCCAGTTGACGGCACACGACGTCCGGAGGGCTTTGAATATCATGCCGTGGCGATCCTCGATGCGTGGACAAGCCTGTATGCGCTAGGCGTGGACGCCCGTCTCGATACGCTGACGGCATGGATGCGCGCTGTGTCGCTATGCGCACCACGATCCCGCGGCGGCAGCGCACTGATTCTCGGTGAAACCGATCCTGCCATCGCGCAATCGCTGATGATATGGGATTCCCGTATTCTCGCCGCCAAAGATATGGAGGAGCGCGCGGAAACCGGCATGCCTCCTACCGTGGCGGCGGCATGCGTCTGGGGCAGACGGGACGCGGTGATGACGCTGATGCAACGTGTCGGAGCTTTGGGCGGCGATTGGGCGTTGTGCGGCGAGCTTCCCGGCATGCTGGGACCTGTGCCCATCGCCCAGCCGGATACGGTGGACGCCCGTGAACTGGAGGCCACTGCGGATAGGGTCAAAGCCGTGGTAAGGGTGCCGCAAAGCGAACGGGCGGCATTGGCATTGCGGCTGAGACGTGAGACCGCCCGTCATGTGGCCGCGCGGGAACCCGGAGAATTACGGTTCCGCGTCGACCCCAAGGATCTGATCTGACGCGGTTACAGCCGTTTTGCCTCGTCTTCGACACGCTTTGTCCTCGTCGTCAACACATGGAACCATAGGAGAGGGAAAACTCAGCGGTACCATACGCGGTCCATGACAGATTCCAAAAGGAGGATCATCATGAAAGGTTGGCCGGGAGAACCGGATATGGAATATGATGTGCTGGTGGCAGACGGCGATGCGGCCGCGAACGCCGGCAAACCCATCACTGACGTGATCTTCGATTTCGGCAATGTGCTCATCTATTGGGATCCCGCCGCAGTGCTCATCCCCCGCTACAGCCAACACACCATCGAGGAGTTCCTCGACAATGACATCTCCGGGTTCTACGACATCAACGACATGATGGACGCCGGCACCAGCCCCGATGAGGCCATCGCCATCATGCGCGAACGCAAGGGCGACAAGTGGGCGAACATGCTGCGGTATTACGTAGATAATTTCCGCGATTCCCTGACCGGTGTGGTACCGGGCGCCCGCGTGCTGGTCAATGATCTCAAAGCCGCCGGCATCGGCGTCTGGGGATTGAGCAACTGGGAGGCCGAGCTCTTCCATGTGGCCGAAGAGCAATGCGACATCATCCAGCAGCTGGACGGCAAGCTGGTCTCCGGCTTCGTCAAGCTGCGCAAGCCGCATAAGGAGATCTATGAGGCGGCGCTGAAGAGCTTTGGCATCACAGCCGATGGCGCGCTGTTCATCGACGATAAGGCCATGAACATCGTCGGCTCGAACGCGGCCGGCATTCGTGGCGTTCGGTTCAAGGATCCGGTCAAGCTGCGCGAACTGCTCATCGCCAACGGGGTCAACATCCCGGACGTCCAGTAGCCATCACGATACAGTCTGATTAATGCCGACTTCCGTCTCCCCTTCCCTGAGGGGAGACGTGCCAACGGGATAGCGAACGTTCATACCAGATTCCCGGACTCCCCTCCCGGGAGAGCTGTCAGCAAAGCTGACCGAGGGGAGTCCAGCAACGGCGCTATCCTGACACGATTCATCAATGCACCGTAAGGAGATTCATGCTGAAACTGGTGTTCGCAGGCACACCTGATGTCGCGGTTCCCTCACTCAAGGCGTTCGCTACAGACCCACGTTTTGAAGTGGTGGGTGTCATCACCCGCCCAGATGCCCCTACGGGCCGTGGACGCAAGCTTACGCCAAGCCCGGTCAAAGCCACGGCTTTGGAGCTCGGTCTGCCGGTAATTGACGCCAAACCCCGCTCCCCCGAATTCCTGAACGCACTCAGCGCGTTGCACGCCGATATCGCAGCGGTGATCGCCTACGGCAATATCCTGCCGAAAAACGTGCTCGACGCAGTACCGATGGGTTGGTACAACCTGCATTTCTCCAATCTGCCGAAGTGGCGTGGCGCCGCCCCTGCACAACGCGCCATCTGGGCCGGAGACACCACCACCGGTGCGGATGTGTTCAAAGTGGGCGAAGGACTCGACGACGGCCCGATCGTGGCATCGATGACCATTGAGCTCGGCGGACGCGAAACCTCCGGAGAGCTTCTGACCCTCTTGGCCCAAGAAGGTGCACCCATGTACGTGGATGCGCTGGCGGCGGTCGGGGAAGGAACCGCAACGTTCACACCGCAACCGGCCGAAGGGCTGGAGTATGCGCACAAAATCACCGTGGAGGACGCCCGTATCGACTGGACCGATGCCGCCGATGCCATCGACCGTCAGATTCGCGCGTGCACCCCACAGCCCGGAGCCTGGACTGAACTGCATGCGGATGGTCTGCCTGGAGCGTCGGACGCCGAAGATGCAACCGTCAAAGATGCAACCGGGACCACTCACCCGCTCACCCTGCACGTGCTTGCCGCCCAGCCCGCGGATGCAGGCAACCCCAACACACCCATGAACCTGAAGCCTGGCGAGCTCAAGGCCGGCAAGAAGAACGTCTGGGTCGGCACCGGCACCACCGCGCTGGAGCTCACCCAAGTCAAAGCGCAAGGCAAAAAGGCCATGCGCGCCGCCGACTGGGCGCGAGGAGCCCGTCTCTCCCCCACCGCCTGTCTGCACTGAGCCATGCTCATATGCAGGTTCGCCTGCATGCATAATCAGACGTTGGAACGTGCAAACGGGTCGAAACATAAGTT